>JANNCZ010000059.1:0-4525 GCA_031387185.1 Burkholderiales bacterium | reverse complement strand
CTGATGGTGGATATCGATACTGGCTGGGGCAGCGCCTTCAACATCGCCCGCACCATCAAGATGTTCACGCAGGCTGAAGTCGCCGCAGTACACATGGAAGATCAGGTCAGCGCCAAGCGTTGCGGCCACCGGCCCGGCAAGGAAGTCGTGACGACCGGTGAAATGGTGGATCGCATCAAGGCCGCGGTCGACGCCAAGACAGATTCCGAGTTTGTCATCATGGCCCGCACCGACGCTCTCGCGTCCGAAGGCCTCAACGCCGCCATCGACCGCGCCTGCGCCTACGCTGAAGCCGGTGCCGACATGATTTTTCCTGAGGCGATTACGCAACTGGAGCAGTACAAGAAGGTCAAGGAGGCCGTCAAGGTGCCGATCCTGGCAAACCTTACCGAGTTCGGCTCCACCCCCTTGTTCACACTCGACGAATTGCGCACCGTCAACGTCGATATCGCCCTCTACTGCTGCGGCGCCTATCGCGCGATGAACGCTGCCGCCCTCAATTTCTACCAGGTGCTGCGCAAGGAAGGCACGCAAAAGAACGCCGTACCCACCATGCAGAGCCGCGCCGATTTGTACGATTACCTCGGATATCACGATTACGAAAACAAGCTTGATGCGCTGTTTTCGCAAGGCAAAGGCAAGTAAGCCCAGGGCAGCTAAGCACGCCATACTTTGAACCGCATTCCATAAAAAGCAACCAGGAGAGCACCATGAGCGACACCCCTGTGACCACCGGCCCCAAACCCAAAAAATCGGTCGCCCTCTCCGGCGTCACCGCCGGTAACACCGCCCTGTGTACCGTTGGCCGTACCGGCAACGACCTGCACTATCGCGGCTATGACATCCTCGACATCGCCGACGTGTGTGAGTTTGAAGAGATCGCCTTTTTGCTGGTGCACGGCAAGCTGCCCAACAAGGCTGAGTTGACCGGTTACAAGGCCAAGCTCAAGGCTCTGCGCGGCCTGCCGATGGCCGTGAAAGCCGCTCTGGAAGCCCTTCCCGCAGCATCACACCCGATGGACGTGATGCGTACCGGCGTCTCGGCACTCGGCTGCGCCCTGCCCGAAAAAGACGACCACAACCACCCCGGCGCACGCGACATTGCCGACCGACTGATGGCGTCGCTCGGCTCGATGCTGCTGTACTGGCATCAGTACGCGCACAACGGCAAACGCATTGAAGTCGAGACCGACGACGACTCCATCGGCGCGCACTTCCTGCATCTGCTGCATGGCGAGAAGCCGCGTGCCTCCTGGATCAAGGCGATGCACACCTCGCTCAACCTCTACGCCGAGCACGAGTTCAACGCCTCCACGTTCACCTGCCGCGTCATCGCCGGCACCGGCTCGGACATGCACTCGGCGATCTGTGGCGGCATCGGCGCGCTGCGCGGCCCCAAGCACGGCGGCGCCAACGAAGTGGCGTTTGAAGTGCAAAAGCGCTACGAGTCGGCCGATGAAGCCGAAGCGGACATCAAGGCGCGCGTGGAGAAAAAAGAAGTTGTGATCGGCTTTGGCCACCCGGTCTACACCATCGCCGACCCGCGCAACAAGGTGATCAAGGAAGTCGCGCAGCGCCTGTCCAAAGAAAATGGCGACATGAAAATGTTCGGCATCGCAGAGCGCCTGGAGAGCGTGATGTGGGACGCGAAAAAAATGTTCCCCAACCTCGACTGGTTCTCGGCGGTCAGTTACCACATGATGGGTGTGCCGACCGCCATGTTCACACCGATTTTCGTGATTGCGCGCACCGCCGGCTGGGCCGCGCACGTGATCGAACAGCGCATCGACGGCAAGATCATCCGCCCGGCAGCCAACTACACAGGGCCGGATGACATGGCGTTTGTGCCGCTGGCGAAACGCTAAACACGCAAGGCAGTATCGGCCGCTCAGGCTTGTCCACCAAGGGTTTTCGGCGCATGACGTTACAGAATGGCTCCCACCAAGGATTTCAGGGCATCACTCCAAGAAAATTATGAACACCGCTGACCGCAAACCCCTCCCCGGCACCGCCCTCGCCTACTACGATGCGCGCGCGGCGGTCGAACGCATCGCGCCGGGCAGCTACCATAATCTGCCCTACACCTCGCGCGTGCTTGCCGAGAATCTGGTGCGCCGCTGTGATCCTGCCACGCTGACTGACTCGCTCAAGCAATTGATCGAGCGCAAACGCGATCTCGATTTCCCGTGGTTCCCGGCGCGCGTGGTGTGCCATGACATTCTCGGCCAGACCGCGCTGGTCGATTTGGCCGGCCTGCGCGATGCCATTGCGGATCAAGGCGGCGACCCTGCGAAGGTGAATCCGGTGGTGCCGGTGCAGTTGATCGTCGATCATTCGCTGGCGGTGGAATGCGGTGGCTTCGATCCGGACGCGTTCGCCAAAAACCGCGCGATTGAAGACCGCCGCAACGAAGACCGTTTTCACTTCATCGAGTGGACCAAACTGGCGTTCAAGAACGTTGATGTGATCCCGGCCGGCAACGGCATCATGCACCAGATCAATCTGGAAAAAATGTCGCCGGTCATTCACTCCATTGACGGCCTGGCATTCCCCGACACGTTGGTCGGTACGGACAGCCACACGCCGCACGTTGATGCGCTCGGCGTGATCGCCATTGGCGTCGGCGGGCTGGAAGCGGAGAACGTGATGCTGGGCCGCGCCTCGTGGATGCGCCTGCCCGACATCATCGGTGTCGATCTCACGGGAGAGCGCCAGGACGGCATCACCGCCACCGACATCGTGCTGGCCCTCACTGAATTTTTGCGCAAGTCCAAAGTGGTGGGAGCCTATCTGGAGTTTTACGGCACCGGGTCTTCCAAGCTCACGCTCGGCGACCGCGCCACCATCTCCAACATGGCGCCGGAATATGGCGCGACAGCGGCGATGTTTTCGATTGACCAGCAGACCATCGACTACCTGCGCCTCACTGGCCGCAGTGATGAGCAGATCAAGCTGGTCGAGACCTACGCCAAGGTCGCGGGCCTATGGTCGGACACGCTCGCGAATGTGGAATACGAGCGCGTTCTCACATTCGATCTCTCATCCGTCGTGCGCAACATGGCTGGCCCGTCGAACCCGCATGCGCGCGTCGCCACCACTGATCTCGCCTCCAAAGGCATCGCCAAAGCATGGGCGGACGAGGCAGGCAAGATGCCCGATGGTGCCGTCATCATCGCCGCCATCACCAGTTGCACCAACACCAGCAACCCGCGCAACGTCATCGCCGCCGGCCTGATGGCGCGCAACGCCAATCGCCTGGGCCTCACACGCAAACCCTGGGTCAAGAGTTCGCTCGCGCCCGGCTCCAAGACCGTAGAGTTGTATCTCGAAGCCGCCGGCCTGAAGACAGAACTGGAACAACTCGGCTTTGGTATCGTCGGCTTCGCCTGCACCACCTGCAACGGCATGTCCGGCGCGCTCGACCCGGTGATCCAGCAGGAAATCATCGAACGCGACCTCTACGCGACGGCCGTGCTGTCGGGCAATCGCAACTTCGATGGCCGCATTCATCCTTACGCGAAGCAGGCCTTTCTCGCTTCGCCGCCACTGGTGGTGGCCTACGCGATTGCCGGCACGATCCGCTTTGACATCGAGCGCGACTCATTCGGGAACGATGCCAATGGCAAACCGATCACCCTCAAAGACCTGTGGCCGCTCGACGCCGAAATCGACGCCATCGTCGCCGCCAGCGTCAAGCCCGAGCAGTTCCGCCAGGTCTACATCCCGATGTTCGAGCAGCGCGCCGGCAATGACGCCAAGGTCAGCCCGCTCTATGCCTGGCGCGCCAACACCACCTACATCCGCCGCCCGCCTTATTGGGACAAGGAAGGCCAGGGCGCATTGGCGGCCACCCCGCGCACCCTCAAAGGCATGCGTCCGCTCGCGGTGCTCGGTGACAACATCACCACCGATCACCTGTCGCCGTCCAACGCCATCATGCTCAATTCGGCTGCGGGCGAGTATTTGGCAAAGATGGGCCTGCCCGAGGAAGACTTCAATTCCTACGCCACCCACCGCGGCGACCACCTCACCACGCAACGCGCCACCTTCGCCAACCCCACGCTCAAGAACGAAATGGCGGTGGTTGATGGCGTGGTGAAGCAAGGCTCGCTGACGCGCCTCGAACCCGAGGGCAAAGTGACGCGCATGTGGGAAGCGATCGAGGCCTACATGGAGCGCAAGCAGCCGCTCATCATCATCGCCGGTGCTGATTACGGCCAAGGCTCGTCGCGCGACTGGGCCGCCAAGGGCGTGCGCCTCGCGGGGGTTGAAGCGATTGCCGCCGAGGGCTTCGAGCGCATCCACCGCACCAACCTGATTGGCATGGGCGTGCTGCCACTCGAATTCATGCCCGGCCTCAATCGCAAAACCTTGCGCATCGATGGCAGTGAAACCTTTGACGTGACCGGTACGCGCACGCCGCGCGCGCGCCTCACCCTGGTCGTCAAGCGCAAAAACGGCGAGCGCGTCGATGTGCCCGTCCTGTGCCGCATTGACACCGCCGAAGAGTTGTCGATCTACGAAG
>JANNCZ010000028.1:0-3789 GCA_031387185.1 Burkholderiales bacterium | reverse complement strand
CCGCCGCTGTCGCTTGTCTGAATTTGCCATCCAGATATCATGCCAAATTCTGGCGGCTAAGGAAACCCCGAAAACCCAGTGTCCATGCGGTTCTTGGGCAATTTAGGCCGCTAATTTACCCACTCGATTCCGTGAAGAGCCGTAAAGAAAATGCTGCAGAAAGAGAAGACAACGTTAAACAAGACTCGCCTTGCGTCGATACTCAAGCACCTCGATCTCCTGTCAGACTTGTGCGTTAAGAACGGAGATGATTTTTTCGTTGAAGATGTTCTTTGCTCATGCATCAACGAAATATTCGTCACCCGAAACTTGATTGTGCATCGTGGTGGAACATGGGACAAAAAAGCAGGTGAGGCGTTGGATGGTGACTCAAATTATCGACGAGGAGAGCTTGTGAGTCTTGATGAGAAGGCGTTTCGAACATACTGGACCGTGTTGAGCACTGTTGCCGACAAAATATATTTGGCCGTGGCCATATGACTGTTTCCATCGTCTTCGCGACCCCCGACGACTGGCACCTTCACGTCCGCGACGGCGCCGCTCTCGCTGCCGTTTTGCCAGCGACAACGCGCCAGTTCCGCCGCGCGATCATCATGCCCAACCTCAAGCCGCCGGTGCGCACGGTCGCCGAGGCGGCGGCGTATCGCGGGCGCATTCTCGCCGCGCTCGCCCAATCGGCGCAGGCCGACACGTCAAGCGCACCGCCGCAGTTCGAACCCCTGATGACGCTCTACCTCACCGACAACACGCCGCCGGACGAGATCAAGCTCGTGAAGGACTCGGGCTTTGTCAAAGCGCTGAAGTACTACCCGGCCGGTGCGACCACCAATTCGGATGCGGGTGTCACTGACATCCTCAAACCGATGAAGACGCTCGAAGCGATGGCGGAAGCGGGCATTCCGCTCTTGATGCACGGCGAAGTGACCGACCCCGCTGTCGATGTGTTCGACCGCGAGGCCGTGTTCATCGAGCGCGTGTTTGAGCCGCTGATAAAACGCCTGCCGCAATTGCGCGTAGTGTTCGAGCACATCACCACGCGCCAGGCCGCCGAATACGTGACGGCCGCTCCCACCAACGTCGGTGCGACCATCACGCCGCAGCACATGCTGTACAACCGCAACGAAATTTTCAAGGGCGGCATTCGTCCGCACTTCTACTGCCTGCCGGTACTCAAGCGCGAAGAGCATCGCATCGCGCTGGTGAAGGCGGCGACCTCGGGCAGCCCGAAGTTTTTCCTCGGCACCGACTCGGCCCCGCACGCGCGCAACACCAAAGAAATTTCCTGCGGCTGCGCCGGTTGCTATACCGCGCCGCATGCGCTCGAGTTGTATGCCGAGGTGTTCGAGATGGCTGGGGCGCTCGACAAGTTCGAGGCCTTTGCCTCGTTTCACGGCCCCGATTTTTACGGCCTGCCGCGCAACACCGGCACGGTGACGCTGGAGCGCCGCGAGTGGTTGGTGCCGGAGACCTTGCCTTACCTCGATGCGTCGGGCATCGTGCCCTTGCGTGCGGGCGAGACGCTGCGCTGGAAGCTGGCTGCGTAAATGGGTTTGTCCTGGGCGGCGTGGCGCGCACAAGCCATTTCGCTACCGTGCATGCCGCTGAAACCGTTGGTGGAAGCGCTTCCACAAGACCGATGGCCGGAAACCCTTGACTGGAGCGCCTGTGCGGCCGGTATCGGATTGAAAAACGCGCACGGCCTGCCGGTGTCGTTCGTGGCGCCGTCGACACCGCCGCCTTCCGCACTCGCCTTCGAGCAGCGCATTTACGGGCGTGGCGAAGTCGAGACGCGCGCCGCCACCTGGCACGACGCCTTTCACGCTTGCACCTGGCTGACGTTTCCGCGCACCAAGGCGCGCATCAACCAGTTGCATATCGAAGACGGCCTCGACAACACGCCGAACCGGCGCAGCGTGCTGCGCAATATCCTGACCCTGATCGACGAGGGCGGGCTGATCGTGGCGGGCAGCAATCCTGCATTGCTTGACTTGCTGCGCGGCTTTCAATGGCATGAATTGTTCTGGCAGCGGCGCGCCGCGGTGCAGCGCGAGATCGACTTCGTCATCTTCGGCCATGCGCTGTACGAGCGTGCGCTGGCGATGCACTACGGCAGCACCGGGCGCGGCATTCTGCTTGCTGTGGCGGCGGACTATTTCAGTTGGTACATGCCGCAGCGCGTGCGTCACCTCGATGAACGCCTGACGGCATTGCTCTCTGACCCCGCGCAGTTGACCAGTACCGCGCTGCTGCACCCGGTACCCATCAAAGGCATTCCTGGATGGGACGTTGCCAATGCGTGCGAAGACTATTACCGCGACACCCAACAGTTCCGTTCCGGACGGCGCAAAGCGGCCTGATGCTTGCGATCCTCAACGTCACCGCGCCGTTTTTCGCGCTGATTGCCTGCGGCTACGGCGCATCGTGGTGCCGGTTGCTGCCGGAGAATTCCATTCCGGCGTTGAACACCTTCGTGCTGTACTTCGCTTTGCCCTGCATGATGTTTCGCTTCACGATCGCCACGCCGTTCGCGCAAATTTTCTCGGCCCAAGTGTTCTTTGCCTACATGGCGGCGGGCTTGCTCACCTTTGCGATATTCATGTGTGCTTATCGCCTTGCCACGCGGGCGCCGCTCCATCAAGGCGCCTATCCGGCGCTGGCGGTGGCGTGGTCCAACTGGGGCTACATGGGGTTCGCACTGATCCCCGCATTTTTGGGCAAGGAGGCGCTGCCCATCATCGTAGCGGCCGGCATGGCAGACCTGTTCGTGGTCTTGTCTGTGGGCCTGGCCTTGGGAAGCGCTGGCAAGGGCAGCGGTGGATCAGGCGGTGCCTCGCTTAAGGCCATCGTTCAAGGCGCTGTGTTGCGGGTAGTGAAGAACCCGATGATCTGGGCGGTGATTCTGGGCGCGGCGGGCTCGGCGGCGGGGCTGACGTTGCCGGCTGCGCCCGATCAACTGGTGCGGCTGCTGGGCAGTGCCGCCGTGCCGGTGGCGCTGTTTGCGATCGGGGTATCGCTGTACCGGCCGGGCGTGCCGGTTCTGCAAGCTGACGTGATGATGATCACGGGGGGCAAACTTTTGCTGCAACCCTACATCGCCGCCATTCTGGCCATTCACCTGTTTGGGCTGACGAGGTTCGAAATGCACGTGTTGGTGCTGATGGCCGCTTTGCCGGTGGCGGGCTCGGTATTTCTGTTTGCCGAACGGGCCGGCAGCGATTCGGACGCGATTTCCGGCGCGATCCTGGTATCGACGGCGTTGGCGTTTTTCAGTTTCTCCGCCCTGTGCTGGGCGATGGGGCTGGCGCTGGGATAGGGCGGTGCACTAAGGGTGGTGCACATGCCGGGGCGTTACCCGCATACTCACGCCGAGAAAGTTTTTTCATGCCGCACGCAATCAAAGGGTAAGAAATGAACCAGTTTGACTACGATTTGTTTGTTATCGGCGCGGGCTCCGGCGGCGTGCGCGCGAGCCGCATTGCGGCTTCGCTCGGCGCGCGCGTAGCAGTCGCCGAATCACATCGCGCCGGTGGCACCTGCGTCATACGTGGCTGTGTGCCAAAAAAACTGCTGGTGTACGCAGCGCATTTTCATGAAGATTTTGAGGATGCGCGCGGCTACGGCTGGACCGTTCCCGAGGCCACGTTCTCGTGGCCGGCGCTGATCGAGGCCAAGAACCGCGAGATCGCGCGCCTCGAAGGCATCTACGAAAAACTGCTTGCCAATGCTGGCGTCACGCTGATGCATGGCCGCGCGACGCTGGCCGATGCGCATACCGTGGAACTGAACGGC
>JANNCZ010000923.1:0-14712 GCA_031387185.1 Burkholderiales bacterium | reverse complement strand
ATCAACGGCCTGCTCAAGTGGCTGCCCACGCATGGCGGCGCGATTCAACTGAGTTTGAAACTCGCGGTGGTGATCGCCGCGTCGTGCGCGCTGGCGCTGATGTTTCTCGAAGGCCTCAACAACGCGGTGCGCAAGTCGGGGCCGTATTTCATGCCGGTGCTGAGCGGGGCGCTGGTCGGCGCGACTGGCGTGGGAGGCGGCGTATTGATCGTGCCGGCACTGCTGGCGTCGTCCACCGAGAGCGTCAAACGCATCGTCGGCACCTCGGTGATTCTCGGCTTGCTGCTCTCGGTTGCCACCGGCATGATTTACGGCGCAGCGGGTGCGCTGTCGTGGCGCATTGCGCTCTTGATGTCAGTGGGCGCGCTGATCTCCATGCCCATCGCCGGGCGGCTCTTCAAACGCGCGAGTGACGCGCATGTGCGCCTGCTGTCGGGTGCGCTGATCGCGCTGGCGTTAGCGGTGATGCTGTTTGACATCGTCACCAAGCGCTGAAGAGATCAGGCTATAACCGTTGGTGTGAGCGGTTCTTGGTGCAATCCGCGTCTGACGCAGTGCTGCTGAGGTGCGTGTATCTGCCCGCTCCAGCGTCCCGGCAGGGCGCGCTGCGCGTTGCGCTGTCCACTGCGGCACTGCTGCTTTTCCCTGTGGCAACACCGTAAAATGCATGGTTGCGCGGCTTGTTTTCACTCTGCATCGCCACTACGCCCGCGTTGATCCACCCTCTGCACTATCCCCACCTTTCGTCTGCTCACGGCTCCTCATTTCAGAATAGTCACCATGGCCCAATACGTTTTCACCATGCGCCGCGTCGGCAAGATCGTGCCGCCCAAACGCGAGATCCTCAAAAACATTTCGCTGTCGTTTTTCCCCGGTGCCAAGATCGGCGTACTCGGCATGAACGGCTCGGGCAAATCGACCCTGCTCAAGATCATGGCGGGGCTGGACAACGACATCATCGGCGACGCCGTGCCGATGCCGAACATGAAGATCGGCTATCTGCCGCAGGAGCCGGAACTCGACCCCACGCAGAACGTGCGCGACGCGGTTGAACAAGGCATCGGCGGCGTGCTGGCTGCGAAAAAACGCCTCGATGAGGTTTACGCCGCCTACGCCGAAGAAGACGCCGACTTTGACAAGCTCGCCGCCGAGCAGGCCGAGCTCGAAGCCATCATCGCCACCGAGGGCACCGGCGGCAACACCGACCTGCAACTTGAAATCGCCGCCGACGCCCTGCGCCTGCCGCCGTGGGACGCCAGCATCGGCGTGCTCTCGGGCGGTGAAAAGCGCCGCGTCGCGCTGTGCCGCCTCTTGCTCTCCAAGCCCGACATGCTGCTGTTGGATGAGCCGACCAACCACCTCGACGCCGAGAGCGTCGACTGGCTCGAACAGTTTTTGCAAAAGTTTCCCGGCACGGTGGTGGCAATCACCCACGACCGCTACTTCCTCGACAACGCAGCCGAGTGGATCCTCGAACTCGACCGCGGCCATGGCATTCCATGGAAGGGCAATTACAGCTCGTGGCTGGAGCAAAAAGACGCGCGCTTGAAGCAGGAAGAATCGACCGAATCGGCGCGCCAGAAAACCATCAAGCGCGAACTCGAATGGGTGCGCCAGAACCCGAAAGCGCGCCAGGCCAAGAGCAAATCACGTCTCGCCCGCTTCGAAGAACTGTCGAGCCACGAATACCAAAAGCGCAACGAGACCTCGGAGATTTTCATCCCGGTGGCCGAGCGCTTTGGCAATCAGGTGCTTGAATTCAAGGAAGTGAGCAAAGCCTTCGGCGACCGCCTGCTGATCGACAAGCTCTCGTTCACCGTGCCGGCCGGCGCCATCGTCGGCATCATCGGCCCGAACGGCGCCGGCAAATCCACCCTGTTCAAAATTCTCGCCGGCAAAGAAAAACCGGATTCAGGTGAAGTGATCCAGGGGCCAACCGTGCAAATGGCCTTCGTCGAACAAAACCGCGACGACCTCAACAACAAGAAGACGGTGTACGAAGACGTGTCCAACGGCGCCGACATCCTCACCGTGGGCCAGTTCGAAATGCCCTCGCGCGCGTATCTCTCCCGCTTCAACTTCAAAGGTGCCGATCAAGGCAAAGTGGTCGGCACCCTCTCCGGCGGCGAACGCGGCCGCCTGCACCTCGCAAAGACGCTGCTCAAAGGCGGCAACGTGCTGCTGCTGGACGAACCCTCAAACGACCTCGACGTGGAAACGCTACGCGCCCTCGAAGACGCGTTGCTCGAATACGCCGGCTGCGTGCTGGTGATCTCGCACGACCGCTGGTTCCTCGACCGCATCGCCACGCATATCCTCGCGGCCGAGGGCGATTCGCAGTGGACGTTCTTCGACGGGAATTATCAGGAGTATGAGGCGGACAAGCGCAAGAGGTTGGGTGAGGAAGGGGCGAAGCCCAAGAGGATTCGGTATAAGGCGTTGAAGTAACGCGTGTCGCGGTACCGAAATTCAAATCAGGGCTTGGCTTGCCCTGGTGGCAAACCATTTGCTGCGGGCAGGCCACGCGCCACCCACACCCCGAGTACATTCACCCCCGCCGCAATCATCATCGCTGCTGCATAACCTTGGGTACGGTCAAACAGCCATCCGGCCAGCACCGGCAGGCTCAAGGCCGCAATGCACCACGCTACATACATGCGGCTGGCGATGGTGCCAAACAGGTTGCGGTGCCAGTAGCGTGAGATCGCTCCCGCTGTGAGGCCCGAGACGAAGCCGTAGCCCATACCGATCATGGCCAACCCAGCCACCGAGACCAGCGGCCCCGGCCAGAGGAGCAGCAGCAGTGCCCCGGTGAGAGACCACAGGTGTGCGCCGCACGCCACGTGCGGCACAGCGAAGCGGTCGACCAGCGCGCCGCCGCCGGTACGCGCCGCGGCAATCGCCCCGGTGATGAAGGTGGTGGCGCCCAACGCCAGCGCCGACTGGCCGCCGTAGGCCTGCACAATGCCGGCGGCCTGGCTCAACACCGTGAGGCCAGCGGCTGCGGCAAGAAAGAACACGGTGAACAGACGCAGGAAGATCGGCCGCTCGGTGATGCCACCTTCCGCATTGGGCGCGCCGGGGTCATGCACATGGATGTTCGCAGCGTGCAGCATGAGGGCGGCAATCGCCCCTGTGAGCAGGATGGTGGCCGCCAAACCACCCAGCGTGGCGCGCAGACCAAAGGCGCCGATGGCCCAGCCAAATATGGGTGCCCCCAGCATCGCACCGAGGGGATACAAGGCCACCAGATAGCCGTTGACCAGCCCGCTGGTCGATTCGGAGATCTGGTTGACGGCCTGCTGCGCGAGCACGAAACAGATGCCGCCACCGACTCCGTAGATCAGCCCGTAGCCGACGAGGAGTTGCACGAAGCCGCTGGCTGTGGCCATGATGACAAGGCCAGTCGCACTGGCGAGGCATGAGGCCAGCACCAGCACTGCGGGCGGCAGGGCACGATACAGGCGCGGCCCGATCAGCATGCCCACCGTCAGCGTGATGGTGGCGAGGCCAAACACCAACGACATCTGCGCGCGCGACACGCCGAGCAGCGCCTCCATCGGCTTCAAAAAAACGCTGAAGGCGTAGATGGTGCCGAAGGGCAGGTTGAGGATGGTGGCGGCCGTGAGCGCCACCGCTAGCCGTTGTCTGTTCGTCATCATTGCCTGGCGCACTATACTGGGTGTTGCTGCGCTGCACATTGAGCGTGCGAACAACCTCGAAGAACTGAATGCGGCTGCCAAACGCGCGCGCAATGCCATCGACATGATTGCCAATGTGCGCGCACGCCGGGTCGTTCTGGGAAGACTACGAAAGAAATCGCGGCTGAAGCAAAGATTCAGCGCGCCGCGCCGCCCAACATGCGCCGCTCAACGTGGCGCACCATCAGTCCCGACACCACGATGATGGCGCTGGTCGCCAGCAGCAGCCAGAGCATGTTGTTCCAGGCCAGCGCACCACCCTGCGTGCTGGCCGCCGCACTGGCTACCGAGTTGCCCACGGTGCCACCCACTACGGCGGTGACCAGCAAGGGGCTCACGAACTGGCCCATGTTGGAGCCCTGATTGATCATGCCCTGCACCGTGCCGACCTGGGCCGGGCTGGTCGCGTGAATCTGCACCGCCGACATGACTGAACCGGGCAGCACGCCGACCCCAAACGAAAACGCCATGCAGGCGAGATAGCGCAGTGTGTCGGGCAGCGCGGGAGAAAAAATTACGGCAGCGGTGATCGCGGTGGCGACGCCAGCGATGCAGATGTTGGTGCCGCGCGCCACGCCGCGCTGCATCAGCACGCCGCCGAGCAGGTTGCCGGGGATATTGACGGCGACCATCAGGGCGGTGAGGAGTGATGCGGTCAGCAGCGGCGTCTGGCGCTCGCCTACCATGAAGGTCGGCAGCCACACCATGATGGCGTAGAAGTTGAACGCATAGCAGCCGAACGCGAGCGAAATCCACCACGGGCCGGCCTTGCCCAGCGGCGCGGCGCTGGCGCGCCAGGAAGCGGCCGCACTCACGGTGGCCGGTGCAGCGGCGCGCGAGGTGGCGTCAGCCGTTGCGCTCGATACTGTGGTCGAAGCGGTGACGGAGGCGGCGGCTGAAGGGCCCACCGAGGCAGCGACCGCGCTGGCCGCAGCGTAATCACGCCGCCGCACCCACAGCAGCGCGATGGCGGCGAGCGCGAACAGCGCTGTCATGCCCCACAGCGCACGCCAGCCGTGCGCCGCGATCAAGAGCGGTGCGAGCAGCATGCCCAGGGTGGTGCCGGTGGGCATGTAGGCGCCCCAGAAACTGAACACGCGCTTGCGGTCGGCATCCACGGTGGCCAGTATCAGCAGTCCCGGCGCCGCGACCACGATGCACAGGAAGCCGACCCCTTCGAGAAAACGGCTGGCCAACAAGAGGGTGGCGCCCGAGGCATCGCTGCCGGAGGCAAACATACCCGCTATGGCGCCGAGCAGCATGGCCACGCAACCGGTCACGCACAGGCGCCAGGCGCCGGCACGCGCGGCGATCAGGCCCATGAAGATCGACGCGACCACACCGAGCGTATTGAACATCGAGACCATCCACGCCGATTGGCCGAGCGAGAGATGGAACTCGGCGCGCAGCACCGGGATCGCCGGCGGCAGCTTGCCAATATAAATCGCTGCCATGACCCCAAGAAGAAGCGCTGTGGCAGCGGCTTTCCAGTTGGTTCGCTTCAACATCCGCTTCCACCAAGGGTTCTGGAGGGAGGGTGCTGGAGCTCTTGCGGCGACCGCCGGTACGAACTGCTTGCCATGGCGCAGCACCGCAATGCGGTGCAAGAAATCAGGACGCGCGATTATGCGGCATGCCTTGCCGCACCACGCTGCCGGGCAGCGCGGGCACGCGCCATGCGCTGCCGCGTGGCGGTGGCCGCGCGGGGATCAGTTCAGCGTGCCGGCCAGCGCACCGGCATCAAAACCCGATGCTGCGCCGCCTGGCTTGCGAGTCGCGAATGTCCTCGACCGTGACGGCACTGCGCCCGGCCAGTTTGGCGCTGCCGAAGGCCTGGCCAAGCAGCCGGCGCATTTCGCGCGGGCCGTTGGCGGCAAGCTTGTCCTGGACCTTCGCATCGAGCTCTGCCGGGAACTGCGCGCCCCACTCATGGCTATCGCGGATTTCCTTGTAGATCGAGCGCGCGATGCGGCAGGCGGCGTCGTGATCGGGCGCTTCGATGTGATACACGTTCATGCGGTTGAGCAGCGGCTCGGGGATGCGCGCTTCATCGTTGGCCGTCGCCATCCACACCACGTCGGAGGCATCGATCGGCAACTCGATGAATTCGTCGATGAATTCGGCTGCCGTGTCGTGCTCGAGCAGGCTGTAGAGCGCGCCGAGCGGATCATAGGCGCCGTCGCCCGAGGCCTTGTCGATCTCGTCGATCACCATCACCGGGTTGGCGTATTCACCATGCAGGAACTGCTCGAACACCTTGCCGGGCTTGGCGTTTTTCCATTGCGATGACGCGCCGCCGATGATCCAGCCGGCGGTAAGCGAACTCATCGAGATGAAACCGAAACCGGTGCCAAGCAGGCTGGAGATGCGCTTGGCGAAGTGGGTCTTGCCGATGCCGGGGTCGCCAAGGAGCAGCATCGGCGTCAACTCGAGGCGGTCGCGGCTGTCGGCGCAGAGCGCAAGCTGGCGCTTGATGTCGTCGAGCACCTCGCCGAAGTTGGGCAGGTCTTCGTACAGTTCGTCCATCTCGGGCAGGCCCGAGGGCTTGACCGCGAAGCGCTCGCCGCCGGCGCGCAGCATCTTTTGGTAGGTGTCGCGCAGCGCATCATTCTGGCCCGAAACCTCGCCGAGCGCGCGATCAACCTTTTTGATGTCGTAGACCTGTTTCATGCCCGCAATCGGAATGTTGACCGATTTGTAGGGAACCGGAAGTGCGATTTCGCTCATGGCGGCCTCACCTTTCTGACTACCGGACTGCGTACTGCACAGGATGATCGACATTTATTTAACTCCTTCGCACGATTCCCGTTGACTGGAGAAGATAGACAAATGCACGGCATTAGGCAAACCAGCACTCTGCGGGGCTGGCTGCCAGACAGAAGTGGTGTCGTGGCCACGCGCATGGATCAGGGCCTGTGCCAACGTTCGCGTCAACCCTGCGCCGGCGTCGTGGGACGCATGGGATAATCGTTGCATGCAGCGCGCTCACCCTATTTACACGCAGCGTCAGCCCGAAAACCGTTGGTGGATGCGGTTCTTGGCAAGATTCCTGAGTATGTCGGCGATGCTGTGCGCCGCTGCGTTGGCGCAACCTGCAAGCGTAGACGCGGAACTGCCGCTGCCCGCAGGCTTGCCCGCCGCAGTAGCCAACGCGGTGCGAGCCGCAAAACTGCCCGCTTCGTCAGTCGGTTTTTTTGTGCAGGACGTCACCGCCACACGCCCTGCGTTGACGCTCAATCCCGACAAGGCGATGAACCCGGCCTCGGTGATGAAGCTCGTTACCACCTACTCGGCGCTGGAATTGCTCGGCCCCAGCTATGTCTGGAAGACCGGCTTTTACGCCAGTGGCGCCGTGCGCGGCGAGGTGCTTGAAGGTGACCTCATCATCAAGGGTTCGGGCGATCCGAAGCTTTCGCAAGAGAAGTTGTGGCTGGCGCTCAAGGCGGTGCGCGCGCGCGGGGTGCGCGAAATTCGCGGCAACATCGTGCTCGAGCGCAGCGCGTTTGATGCAAACGGCTATGACGCGGCCAAGTTTGACGGTGACCCACTGCGCGCCTACAACGCCGGGCCGGATGCGCTGCTGATCAACTTCAAGGCGTTCGCGCTCACATTCACGCCGGACGAAAGTGCAGGCACGGTGATCGTCACCTCCGAGCCGCGCGGCCTGCAGGTGCGCGCGAACGTGACCTTGAGCAAGGGTGCGTGCGCCGAGTTTCGCGCTTATCCGGTCAAGGCCAAGGTCGATGCGGCGGCGATTCAACTCAACGGCACCTACTCGTCCGCCTGCGGCGTGAAGACCTGGTGGCTGCATCCCTACGAGCTCACGCACACCCAGTACGCTGCCGCTGTGTTGCGCCAACTCTGGCTGGAGGTGGGGGGTGAATTCAAGGGTGAGGTGAGCGACGGCGTGCTGCCACAGGGCGCACGCTTGCTCTACGAAGCCGACTCGGAGAGCCTCGCCGAGATCACGCGCGACATCAACAAGTTTTCCAACAACGTGATGGCGCGCCAGTTATTTCTCACCGTGAGTGGCGAGACGCTGAAGATGGCAGCGAGCGCCGAGCGCTCGGCCCGCGCAATCAAGACCTGGCTGGCCGAGAAAAAAATCGGCGGCGATGAACTGGTGATGGAGAATGGTTCGGGCCTGTCGCGCATCGAGCGCATTTCAGCGGGTACGCTCGGGCGCATGCTGGTGGCGGCCTACCGCAGCCCGGTGATGCCCGAGTTCATCTCATCGATGCCGCTGGTGGCGTACGACGGCACCATGCGCCGCCGCCTCAAGACGCGCGATATCGCTGGGCAGGCGCATGTCAAGACCGGCTCGCTCAATGACGTGCGCTCGATTGGCGGCTATGTGCTGGCGGCATCAGGGCGGCGCTATGCCGTGGTGTTGATGGTCAACCACGGCAACGCCGGCGCATCGCAAGCCGCGCAGGACGCGCTCTTGCAATGGGTGTACGCCGAGGGTTGAGCCGGCGTGTGGCACGCCGTTTGGTTAGCGGCGGCTATGGGCGTGCGCTGCATGCCTGGTTCCGGTGGGCGCTCTGGAGAGATGCCTTGAAGACCCGCTCCCAGAGCGGATTTCAGCGGCTTGTCTCACTTCAACGTGATCGCGGCGCATGACGACACGCCGCATTGCCCATCTCGACATGGATGCGTTTTACGCATCGGTCGAGCTGCTGCGCCGGCCAGATCTCGCGGGGCACCCCGTCGCCATCGGCGGGCGCGGCGACCCGACGCGGCGCGGGGTGGTGACCACCGCGACTTACGCGGCGCGCGCCTTCGGCATTCATTCCGGCATGGCGCTGAAAATTGCGGTCGAGCTGTGTCCGCATTGCGTGTTTCTGCCGGTTGATTTTGATGAGTACCGCAAATACTCGCGTCTGTTCAAGGCGGCGATTGCCGAAGTCACGCCGGTGATTGAAGATCGCGGCATCGATGAGGTCTACATTGATCTGACCGATGAGACTGGCGATTCACTCGTGCTGGCGCGGCGCATCAAGGACAGCGTGCAGCGCGCGACGGGCCTCACTTGCTCGATTGCGGTAGCACCCAACAAGCTGCTTGCGAAAATCGGCTCGGAGCTCGACAAGCCCGATGGCTTGACGCTTCTCGAAGCGGGTGATCTGGAATCGCGCATCTGGCCGCTGCCGGCCAAGCGCATCAATGGCGTCGGCCCCAAGGCCAATGAGAAGCTCGCGTTGCTGAACATCCGCAGTATCGGTGACCTGGCGAAAGAGACGCCGGAATTTTTGATGCGCCATTTCGGCAAGAACTACGGTGCTTGGCTGCACGCGTGCGCGCATGGGCGCGACGAGCGGCCGGTGGTGACGCATTCAGAGCCGAAGTCGCGCTCGCGCGAGACCACGTTCCAGCACGATACGCGCGAATGGAACGAGATCGCCGGTGTGCTGGTGCAACTGTGCAAACAGTTGAGCGAAGACCTGCAGCGGCGCGGCTATCAAAGCCGCACCGTCGGCGTGAAGCTGCGCTACAACAATTTTCAGATCGTGACGCGGGACAACACGCTTGAGCACGCGACCTTTGATGCGCTGACAATACGCAAGGCCGCGTTTGAAGCGCTGGCGCGCGTGGCACCGAACCGGATGCTGGCGCGGCCGATACGGCTGATTGGCGTGCGCGCGGGATCGCTGGTGCGCGAGGGGGAGGACGAGGCGCTGGCCGCGCACACCGCGCGCGGGGTATCACTGCCCTTGTTCTAGCGGTTTCAACCGTTGTTCAGACTGTTTCAATATGGCCGCCAGTGCCGCCACCGGTAGGCGCCCCCCAGATCAAGTCACGCTCGCGCAGCGCTGCCACTCTCCAACAGCGCTATTCCCTTGAGGCTGATGGCGGCACCGAGGCGATTGACCGTCACCACCCCGAGGGCAGCCATGCGGTGCAGGCGCGGCTGCACGATGCCGCGCAGTTCCGCATCCGGGTAAGCCATGGCAGCGGGGAACACGAGGCGCGCAATTTCAGCAGTCTCGCGGCGGCGCTCGGAGCGCGCGTACAGCGCTTCGAGAATGCGGCGCTGGATCTGGTCGAGACGAATGGCTGCGATGGAGAGGGATTCGGCAAACATGGTGATTGGGCAGGCGCTGGTTGAACGCGGTGACTGTAGTTGGGTAGCCTAGCGATTGTGTCCTGCCGTCATCGCGGGAGATGACAGTTATTTGGGCCACTCTTCGCAGTTTGCAATCTTTTGGCTGCGGCTCTGATCTTGAGCTCGCTCGGGAGTCCGCTGGGGAGTCCGATTGCGTGTCTGCTTGCGCCTACAGTCGTGGCCGCATCAGGCATACTCGCCATTGATGACTACCCCACTCGATGCCGAAGCTGTGATCGCTGCCACCCGTGAGTGGGTGGACAAGGCGGTGATCGGACTGAACCTTTGCCCGTTTGCCAAGGCGGTACAGGTCAAGGGGCAGGTACGCTATGTTGTCAGCGGGGCTGCGGACGACGACGCGCTGCTACGTGACCTAACGGCTGAACTTGAATCGCTGCGCGATGCTGATCTGGCCGAGATTGACACCACATTGCTGATCCATCCGCACGCGCTGGGTGATTTTCTCGACTACAACACCTTTCTCGATGTGGCCGATGCGGCCGTGGAGGCGCTGGGGCTGGAGGGCATTTTGCAGGTGGCGAGTTTTCATCCGGACTATCAGTTCGCCGGCACCGCGCCGGACGACATTGAAAATTTCACCAACCGCTCGCCCTACCCAACGCTGCACTTGTTGCGTGAGGCCAGTGTCGAGCGCGCTGTCGCGGCGTTTCCGGAAGCGGCGGACATTTTTGAGACCAACATGCAAACACTGGACAAGCTTGGCATCGCGGGCTGGCGGGCGTTGGGGTTGGCGCAGCGCGCAAAATAAATAGGCGTCCGCATGTCTCTATCGTTTCACAGTCGTTTAGTTGCTGTTCCGCACTTGTTTCGTGCTTTTTCGGCACTTGTGCGGCTTTCATTCCGCACTCATTCAACGGAGAACACCATGCATTGCCTCAAGACCCTTGCTGTGTGCGGCTTTGCGGCCATCATCGCCCTGACGGCCGGCCTCGCGCAGGCGCAAGACTTTCCATCCAAGCCGATTCGCCTGATCGTTCCTTTTGCCACCGGCGGTGTGACCGACACTTCAGCGCGCGTGTTGTCGGACAAGCTGTCGCGCCTGATTGGGCAGCAGGTGATCGTGGAGAACCGCCCTGGCGGGTCGGGTAACCCAGGCACCCAGTACGTTGCGCAATCGGCACCCGATGGTTACACCCTGCTGCTGGCGTTCGACGGCACCATGGTGATCAATCCGTTTGTTTTTCCAAAAATTCCGTTTGATACGGTGAAAGATTTTCAGCCGGTGACCAAACTCGGTGATGCGGCGTTGGTGCTGGTGGCGCATCCCTCGCTCGCGGTGAAGAACTTCAGCGAGTTGATGACGTATTCAAAGGCCAATCCCGGCAAGCTGTCGTTTGGCCATTCCGGCACAGGCGGGACAACGCATGTCGCGGGGGAATTGCTCAAGCAGCGCACCGGCCTCGACATGACGCATATCCCTTACAAGAGCGGCGGGCAGGCGGTGATCGATGCGATTGGCGGGCAGGTGCCGCTCGCTTACTCGGCAGTGGCCGGTGCCCAAGCGCACATCAAGACCGGCAAGCTGGTGCCGGTTGGCGTGTCTTCGCTCAAACGCATTGGCTCCTTGCCCGACGTGCCGACGTTCAGCGAGCAGGGCGTCGCTGGCTTTGAAGCGGTGTCCTGGGTCGGCATTCTGGCGCCGGCCAAAACACCCAAACCAGTGATCGACCGGCTGCATCGCGACATCAGCGCAGCGCTTAAAGAGAATGATCTGCGCGAGCGCTTTGCCACGCTGGGGATTGATCCGGTGGGCAATACGCCGGATCAGTTTGCCGAGCAGATCAAGAGTGATCTGGCGCGCTGGAGCAAGGTGGTGGAGCAGGCGAAGATTCGCGTGGATTGAAACTTCGCACGTAGGCGCGCACCGGTTTCGGGCACACCATCAGGAGCGCATCGCACGAGACTCGCCACGGCACCAGTTGTTGCGAAGACGATGCTCTCCAGGTTCAGAGGGCCTCCCGGTTGACCACTGCAGCGTTGGCTGCGTTGCCCGCCTTCGCTGCCCTCGCGACAGACACTCGTCGCCGCTCCCGCTTCAGATTTCTTCCACAGCAAACAGGCGCCGGTGCTCGCGCATTGCGTAACGGTCGGTCATGCCCGAGATGTAGTCGGCCACCGCACGCGCACGGTCGGCTTCGGCCTTGGCCTGATACTGCGGCGGCATCAGACGCGCATCGGAGATGAATGCCTCAAACAATTCGCGCACAATGCGCCGCCCTTTGGTGCTCATGCGTTGCACGCGGTAGTGCTGATACAGCGCATCGCGCAAGAAGCGCTTCAAGTTGAGCGACTCAGCTTCCACCTCGGCGCTAAAGGTAATCATCGCCGGTTGATGGCGCACCTCATCCACTGACACGGGCAGCGCTGCGTCGATCTTCGCCTGACTCGTGTGCACGAGATCGAGCACCAGGGTGTTGATCATCCGGCGCACGGTCTCGTTGATGCGGCGGCGCTCTGAAGCGTGCGGATACAGACTCTGGGCGATTTCCCAATGGCGCCTGAACAACGGCACGTCGAGCAATTGCACTGGCGTGATTAATTCGCTGCGCAGGCCATCATCGACATCGTGGTTGTTGTAGGCAATTTCGTCGGCGAAGTTGGCGAGCTGCGCTTCCAGTGAGGGCTGGGTATTGTCGAGAAAGCGCTGGCCGACATCGCCGAGCGTGGCCGCCACGGTGGCGCTGCAATGCTTGAGGATGCCTTCGCGTGTCTCGAATGTGAGGTTGAGACCGTCAAACGCGCCGTAGCGTTCTTCGAGCACATCGACCACACGCAGAGATTGCAGGTTGTGCTCGAAGCCGCCGAAGGCGCGCATGCAGTCGTTGAGCGCGTCTTGGCCGGCGTGGCCGAAGGGCGTGTGGCCAAGGTCGTGGGCGAGGGAAATGGCTTCGACCAACTCTTCGTTGAGATGCAGTTGGCGTGCGATGGAGCGTGCCAGTTGCGCAACCTCGATGGAATGCGTGAGGCGTGTGCGAAACAGGTCGCCCTCATGATTGACGAACACCTGTGTCTTGTATTCGAGGCGGCGAAAGGCGTTGGCATGCACGATGCGGTCACGGTCGCGGCCGAACTCGGTGCGGCCAACAGCGGCGTCTTCAGGTAAACGGCGCCCGCGCGAGGTGTCGCCATGCGCCGCGTAGGGGGCGAGGCCGTGTTCGCTCATGATTGCCTGTGTTGGGTCATGGTTGCCCGTGATCGCTCATGTTTGCTTGGATTCGATGTGCGCTTCGAGTACCGGCAGCACTTGTGCGTCCGGTACTGCTGCGACGAACGCCGCGCCGAGCGATTTGAGCAATACGTAGCGGATGGTGCCGCCATCGGCTTTTTTGTCTACGCGCATGAGGTCGAGATAGCGTGCGCTGTCGATATCGGGCAGGGTCACTGGCAAGCCGGCGCGTTTCACGAGCGCTTTGACTCGACCCGAGTCCACCTGGCTAATGTGTCCGAGGTCAGCTGACAGCGCAGCCGCTACGACCATCCCTGCCGCAACGGCTTCGCCGTGTAGCCACACACCGTAGCCCATGCCCGCCTCGATGGCGTGGCCGAAGGTGTGGCCGAAATTGAGCCAAGCGCGGATGCCGCTTTCGCGCTCATCCTGCGCAACAATTTCTGCCTTGATTTCGCAGGAGCGCCGGATGACGTGCGTCAGTGCGATGGGGTCACGCGCGGCAAGCTGGCCGAAATTGTCCTCAAGCCAGGCGAGAAATACGGCGTCGTAGATGAAACCATATTTGATGACTTCGGCGAGGCCGGAACGAAATTCGCGTTCCGGCAGTGTGGTGAGCGTGGCAGTATCGATCACCACTTGCTGCGGCTGGTAGAACGCGCCGATCATGTTCTTGCCGATTGGGTGATTGATGGCGGTCTTGCCACCGACAGATGAATCGACCTGCGCGAGCAAGGTGGTCGGCACCTGGACGAACGGCACACCGCGTTGATAGGTCGCAGCGGCAAAGCCCGTGATGTCGCCGATCACGCCGCCACCGAGCGCTACCAGAGTCGTCTTGCGGTCGCAGTGTGCTGCGAGCAGCGCGTCGTAAATCAGGTTTAGCGTTTGCCAATTTTTGTGTGCTTCGCCATCCGGCAGCACGATTGGCAGCAGGCGCTTGCCCGCTTGGGTAAGCGCGTGGGTGAGCCGTTCCAGCAGAAGCGGGGCGATGCGATCACTGGTCACCACCACAACCGTTTGGCTCTTGATGGTGGCCCAATTCGACGCGTCATCGAGCAGACCGGCACCGATCAGAATCGGGTAGGACCGCTCGCCTAGACTGACGCGCAATTCGCTTCGTGGTGCGTAGTGGGCGTGTTGGCTGGTGTGATCCATGAGTCTCGCAATTGTTGTTCGATCCGGCCTGCCAGCAGGCGCGGGCTTTGGCGGCCGGTATCCACTACCAGGTGCGCTGTTTCACGATACAGCGGGTCGCGTACACCGTAGAGTTCGGCGAGGCGTGCAAGAGGATCAGCGGCACGTAGCAGAGGACGGTTTTGGTCGTGACGCGTGCGCTGCCACAGATCGGCTGGTTGAGCGTGCAGGTAAATGACGACGCCGCAGGCATGCAGGGTAGTGCGGCTGGCGGCGTGCAGGATGGCGCCGCCGCCGGTAGCGATCACTAGTTCGCTGCGCCCGGCCAGCTCGGCAATTACCTTGGCTTCGCGCGCGCGAAATCCTGATTCACCTTCGATCTCGAAAATGACCGGCACCTTGACACCCGTCAGTGCCTCAATCTCATGATCCGAGTCAACGAACGTGCGCGCGAACGCCTTGGCCAGCAAGCGGCCAATAGTGGTCTTGCCGGCCCCCATCAGGCCCACCAGAACGAGATTGTTCATCACGGAATTTTATCAGTGCGATGCGGGAGCGTTTGCAGGCGCAAGCTTCGGCGA
>JANNCZ010000883.1:0-3136 GCA_031387185.1 Burkholderiales bacterium | reverse complement strand
GGTCGCCGCCGAGCACCAGCGCACGCGTGACGCCTGCCTGCGCGAGGCGCATGAATACCTCGTTGGCCATGTCAATGCCGGCAATGCCGCGCGCGGTGACATGCGCCACTGGCACCAGGCCCGCGCCGCGCAACGCGCGCGCCAGCGCGCTCGTCTGCTCGTAAGTTTGCCCCGGCACCATGCAGATGAACACTTCGGTACCGGGCGCGAGCCAGCGCGCGCAGTCTGCTGCCACAGCGGCATTCTTGGCTGACACTTCAAGCGAGGCGCGGCCTGCAAGTTGCGCCGTGCATTGATTGAGCGCAGCGGTGTGCGATGCGGGAAGGGAGGCTTCAGTGGCGGCGAGCATGATGGGGCTCAGTCGGTCAGCACCGCATCAAGCTTGAGGTCATACGCCTGCGGATGAATCGTCGCCAACCTGCCTGACACGTAGCCGATGCCGATGCTGCGCGGCTTCGGGTGCAGCGCGGCGAGGGTGCGGTCGTAGAAGCCGCCGCCGTAACCGAGACGGTAACCAGCATCGTCGTAGCCCACCAACGGTATCAGTAAGACCGTTGGTACAAGCCATTCTCCGGTCGATGGCACGGAGGTGCCAAAGCCTGCGGCCTGCATCACGGTGCTGCTGGTCCAGGCGCGAAATTTGAGCGGTTGCTGTTTCGCCGTCACCACCGGCAGCGCCGCTTGCCGCTGGCCACCCTGCGCCAGCCACGCAGTCACGGCAGGACGCGCATCGAACTCGGACTGGATTGGCCAATAAAAGGCAAGCACGCCGCCGCTGATGCCGCTTAATGCCGCGCGCAATGTTGCGTCGAGGGCCGCGTCGGCTGTCGAGCGCGTGGCAGCGGCCATCGATTTGCGCGCGCTGAGCAGAGCCTTGCGCCATTCCAGGCGTTGTTGAGCGAGCAGGTCAGGTGTCATGAATCGATTTTCCAGGATGGCGGCAGACGGAGACTGCCTTGCCGGGTTGCTTGCACTGCATTGGCATTGTCTGCGCTGGTGCTGCAATCTCCGGGCCATGTGAGGGCTTGCGCGACAAGAGCGGTCTGGTCGCAGTTTCGTCGAGTGGCATCAAGATTGCTGAAGCTTGCAGAAGTATCTGCGGCTGGCCTGCGCCAGTCTGCGCGCGTTTCGTTATGAATGTTTCAACCAGCCGACATCGCAGGAAGTGTTTCTTTTGGCACCGATGCCAACACGATGCCTGCACTCGCATCCGCACTCGCTTCGGTTGCCGCCAGCGCATTGACTGACCCCATCCCCTCACCAATTTGTAAACCGGAGATTGCAGTATGCCCAGTGATATCGAAATCGCCCAAGCGGGCAAGATGGAACGGATTGCCAAGATTGCACGTGAGCGCCTCGGCATCGGCGAGGAGCACCTCGAACCCTATGGCCATGACAAGGCAAAAATTTCGTTGCCCTATCTCGACACGCTCAAGGACAAGAAGAACGGCAAGCTGATTCTGGTCACCGCGATCAGCCCGACGCCGGCCGGCGAGGGCAAGACCACCACCACGGTGGGTCTTGGCGATGCGCTCAATCACATCGGCAAGAAAGCCATGATCTGCCTGCGCGAACCGTCGCTGGGGCCGGTGTTTGGTGTCAAGGGCGGCGCAGCCGGCGGCGGCTATGCGCAGATCGTGCCGATGGAAGACATCAATCTGCACTTCACCGGCGACTTCTCCGCCATTGCGCTGGCCAACAATCTGCTTGCCGCGCTGATCGACAACCACATTCACCACGGCAACGAACTGGGCATCGACGTGCGCCGCATTCAGTGGAAGCGCGTGGTCGATATGAACGACCGCGCGCTGCGCGACATCACCGTCTCGCTCGGCGGGCCGGGCAATGGCTATCCGCGCCAGGATGGCTTTGACATCGTGGTGGCCTCCGAAGTGATGGCAATTTTTTGTCTTGCCACCTCGATTGACGATCTCAAGCAGCGCCTGGGCAATATCGTGATCGGCTACACCCGCGAGCAAAAAGCGGTCTATGCACGCGACCTGCAGGCCCACGGCGCGATGACCGTGCTGCTCAAGGATGCGCTGGCCCCCAACCTGGTGCAGACGCTGGAGAACAACCCGGCCTTCGTGCACGGCGGCCCGTTTGCCAACATCGCGCACGGCTGCAACACCGTGATCGCGACCCAGGCCGCGTTGAAGCTCGCCGACTATGTGGTGACCGAAGCGGGCTTCGGCGCCGATCTGGGCGCGGAAAAATTCATCGACATCAAGTGCCGCAAGTCGGGGCTGCGGCCTTCTGCAGCGGTGATTGTCGCCACCGTGCGCGCGATGAAATACCACGGCGGCGCAGACCTCAAAACCATTACGCAAGAGAATCTCGCAGCGCTCGACAAGGGCATCGTTAATCTGGAGCGCCATGTCGAAAATGTCTCCAAGGTCTATGGCATTGCCTGCGTGGTGTCGATCAACAAATTCACCAGCGATACCGATGCTGAAATTGACATGCTCAAGTCACGCATGGCCAAGCTCGGCGTCAAGGTGGTGCTGGCGACCCACTGGGGCGATGGCGGCAAGGGCGCGGCTGCGCTGGCGCACATGGTGGTTGATTTGTGCGAGCAGCCGTCCACCTTCAGCTTCGTCTATGAAGAGCAGGACACGCTGTGGGACAAGATCAACAAGATCGCCAAAAAGGTGTATCGCGCCAGCGAAGTCACGGCCGACGCCAAGGTGCGCGGCCAGATCAAGAAACTGCAGGAAGACGGCTACGGGCATTACCCGGTGTGTGTGGCCAAGACGCAGATGTCGTTCTCCACTGACCCACAGTTGCGCGGCGCGCCGGTCGATCACTCCATTAACGTGCGCGAAGTGCGTCTGGCGGCAGGGGCCGAGTTTGTGGTGATGGTCTGCGGCGATATCATGACCATGCCGGGTCTGCCCAAAGTGCCGTCGGCCAACCGCATCGACATTGTCAATGGCAAGGTGGTGGGGCTGTTCTAGCCGCAGTGGACGGGCTTTGCGTTTCCAAAAGAAACCGTGGCAGCCGTTTGACCGTCTCCTGCTGCTCGTTGTGAAACACGGTTGGCTCGTATTTTCAAGGGTTTAGGTTGATGTTTGAGATGGCACGGCCCCTGCTTCGTCTCTCCTAACCGCAGCATCGATTCGCACCAATTTGCAAT
>JANNCZ010000792.1:0-6162 GCA_031387185.1 Burkholderiales bacterium | reverse complement strand
GACTCCCTCAACAAAGCCATCGAGCAATGGCGGCGCGATTGGGAAAGCCTCAACACCGACGCTTACCTAGCCCACTACGACAAAGAGTTTGACGGTGACGGCATGAATCTGCGCCAGTGGAGCGAGCGCAAGCGCCAGGTCAATGCCGGCAAGTCGTGGATCAAGCTCGCGCTGGCCAACATCAGCATGTTCCGCAACCCTGGCAAAAATGAGCTGGTCGTGGTGACTTTCGACCAGGACTACAAATCGAGCAATCTCAACGGCACGATGAAAAAACGCATGTACTGGATCAAGGACGGTATGCGCTGGAAGATCGTTGACGAGGGCTCGGCCTGATAACAGATTTATTCAAGGAGCTTCCCCATGAAATCGCGTTTGCTCGCGCTGTGTTTTGCCTCTGCCTTTACTGCGCTGTCCGCACTCACTGCTGCCCCACTGGCGCTGGCCCAAACCGTCGAAATCAAAACCTCGATGGGCACCATCACGGCTGAGTTGTATGCCGACAAGGCCCCCAAGACCGTGGCCAATTTCGTGCAATACGTCAAGGCTGGTTTTTTCAATGGCACTATTTTTCACCGCGTGATTCCTGACTTCATGATTCAGGGCGGCGGCTTCACGCCCGACATGAAGCAAAAGGACACGCGCCTGGCGATTCAGCATGAGGGCCGCGAATCGATGGCCAAAGGCGGCAAGAACGACATCGGCACCCTGGCGATGGCGCGTACCGGCGACCCGCACTCGGCCACTGCCCAATTTTTCATCAACGTCAAAGACAACGATTTTCTCAACCCGACGGTGATTCCACCGGGCGACCCGGTGCCGCGCTTTGAATATCAGGGCCGGGTCTACGAAAACGTGCCGCGCGCCAACCTCGTCAATTCGCCGCAGCTGTGGGGCTACACCGTGTTCGGCAAAGTCACCAAAGGCATGGATATCGTCGAGAAAATCAAAGTCGTGCCGACCCGCGATGCAGGCGGCAATCAGAACGTGCCGGTCACGGCAGTGATGATCGAGAGCATCAAGCTGCTCGACACGGCTGCGGCCAAGTAGTTCGCTCGCTGGTCTCCCCTTGCGCGCAGCGCGCCCAGCCACTTGAACTGATTTGCGCGCAGCAGCACGCAAGCATTCCCCTCACTTCATCCACTCCACCCACCCTGCGGAAACCTGGCCATGACCCAAGTCCTTCTCACCACTAACCACGGCGACATCACGATTGAACTCGACGCCGCCAAGGCACCCAAGACCGTTGAAAACTTTCTGCAATACGTCAACGACGGCCACTACACCAACACCGTGTTTCATCGTGTGATCCCCGGCTTCATGGTGCAGGGCGGCGGCTTTGAGCCGGGCATGAAACAAAAACCGGCACGCGCACCAATCGACAACGAAGCCGTCAACGGCCTCAAGAACAACAAGTACACCCTCGCGATGGCGCGCACCAATGATCCACACTCGGCAAGCGCGCAATTTTTCATCAACGCCAAAGACAACGACTTCCTCAATTTCACCAGCCCGAATGGTGCCGGCTGGGGCTACTGCGTGTTCGGCAAGGTGGTGGCTGGCACCGGGGTGGTGGACAAAATTGAAGGCGTCAAGACCGGACGCACCGGTGGTCACGCCGATGTGCCGGTCGAAGACGTGGTGATTCAGAAAGCCGTCGCGCTGTAAGCCACTGTCACGTTGCCGCGCGTCCGTGCTGCACGGCACGAACGCATCGGCCTGAGCGCACATGGCCGCCTATTTCATTTCCGATCTGCATCTGACGGCTGCACGCGAGGCGGCCAATCAGGCATTCATGGCGTTCACCCGCAACGTGCCGGAAGCGGGTGACACGCTCTATGTGCTCGGCGACCTGTTCGACTACTGGGCAGGTGATGACGATGCGGAAGCACCTCTGCACCGCGCTGTGGCCGATGTATTCAAGCGCATGGCATCACGCGGCATCGCGCTCTATTTTTTGCCCGGCAATCGAGATTTTTTGATCGGCGATGCGTTTTGCGAAGCCGCGCGGCTGACACAACTGGCCGACAATTTCGCCTTCGACCTGCACGGCGCGGGCACAGTGCTGCTGCACGGCGACACGCTCTGCACCGATGATCGCGCCTACCAGCAGTTTCGCGCCAAGGTGCGAACACGCGAATGGCGCGACACTTTTCTCGCACGCCCCTTGACAGAGCGGCGTGCGGAGATTGAAAAGCTGCGCGCCCAGAGCGAGTCCGAAAAAGCCGCCAAGCCCATCGCGATCATGGATGTCAATGCGGGCGCCGTGCAACACCTGTTCCGGGAGTCAGGCGCCACGCGCATGATCCACGGCCACACGCATCGCCCTGCTGCGCACGACTATCTGATGTTTGGCCGAGCCTGCACACGCTGGGTGCTGCCGGCTTGGGATCAGCGTGCCGGGTTTCTGCGGGTGGACGAGCGCGGTGACGTGCTGACCTATCTCGATGCATAGCAGCGCCGCGAGATCACCGCGCCCGCTTCAACCGGCTACCTCTTTCTTTTTCGCGCAGATTGTCCAGCGCGAAAACCAATAAGCGCTCAAGCAGCGGCACTTGCAGATTACCCACCCCCCATTTTCTCAACGGAGATTTTCATGACCATTCAAACCATCGGCATCATCGGTGCCGGCCTCATGGGCAACGGCATTGCACAAGCCTGCGCCACCAACGGCCTCAAGGTCATCATGCTCGACATCAACGACGCCGCGATTGAGCGCGGTATCAAGACCGTGTCCGGCAGCCTCGACCGCTTGATCAAAAAAGAAAAGATGACCGAGGCGCAAAAGGCAGAGGCCATTGGCGCCATTCGCGGTACGACGAGCATGCAGGATTTGGCGGCAGCCGATTTCATCATCGAAGCCGCCACCGAAAACCTCGACCTAAAACGCAAGATTCTGAAGGACGTAGACGCCGTTGCGCGCCCCGGCGTCATCATCGCCAGCAACACCTCGTCAATCTCGATTACGCAGCTTGCAGCCGCCACTTCGCGCCCGGCAGCATTCATCGGCATGCATTTCTTTAACCCGGTGCCGATGATGGCGCTGGTCGAAATCATCCGCGCGGTACAGACCAGCGATGCCACTTTCGCTGCAACTGAAGACCTCGCCAAGAGCGTCGGCAAGGCGCCGATTTGCGTCAAGAACGCCCCGGGCTTCGTGGTCAACCGCATCCTCTGCCCGATGATCAACGAAGCCATCTTCGTCCTCGCCGAAGGTCTCGCTACAGCGGAAGACATCGACAACGGCATGAAGCTCGGCACCAACCAGCCGATCGGCCCGCTGGCGCTGGCCGACATGATTGGTCTGGACACCATGCTGTCGGTGATGAATGTGTTCTACGAAGGCTTCAACGATTCCAAGTATCGCCCCGCGCCCCTGCTCAAAGAAATGGTGGCAGCCGGCTATCTCGGGCGCAAGACCGGCAAAGGCTTTTACAGTTACTGACCGGCTTGAAACCATTGGTACATGCGCATCCTGGCGGTGATGCTGCCGACAGGCGCTTGTACCAATACTCTTGGGCCGGCATCCGAATTGAAAATCCGCGTCATGCGCCCAAGCCACGCGCAAGATCGGCCTCAATATCTTTGACGCTCTCCAGTCCCACCGACACGCGCAGCATGCCTTCGGTGATCCCCGCCGCCTGACGCGCCTCGGGGCTGATGCGCCCGTGCGTGGTGCTGGCCGGATGGGTGATGGTGCTCTTGGTGTCGCCGACATTGGCGGTAATCGAGATCATGCTGGTGGCATCGACCACACGCCAGGCCGCTTCGCGCGCTGCTGCACCTTCACCCTTGACCACGAACGAGACTACGGCACCGCCGAGAAACTCGCCGCTGGCGGATTGCTGCTTTTTCGCCAACGCATATTGTGGATGCGATTCGAGGCCGGGGTAGAGCACACGCGCCACTGACGGATGCTGTTCCAGCCAGCGCGCCAGTTGCAGCGCACGCTTGGACTGCGCCTCCATGCGAATCGACAGGGTTTCCATGCCCTTCAGTGCCACCCAGGCGTTGAACGGGCTCAGCGACGGCCCGGCGGTGCGCAGGAAACCATAAATCTCGCCCATCACCAGCGCCTTGGCCCCCACGATCGCGCCGCCGACAATGCGCCCTTGTCCATCGAGAAATTTGGTCGCTGAGTGAATCACCAGATCAGCGCCAAACTCGGCGGGGCGCTGAATCGCCGGCGAGCAAAAACAGTTGTCCACCACAAACAATGCGCCGGCCTTGACTGCAATCGCCTTGAGCGCCGTCAGATCGGACACTTCCATGGTCGGATTGGCGGGGGTCTCTACGAAGAGCATTTTGGTGTTCGGTTTGACCGCTGCCTGCCACGCGGCATTGTCGGTCGCCGTCACGAAGGTGGTCTCGACACCGAAGCGCCGCAGGTTTTTGTCAAACAAAGTAATCACGCTGCCGAACACGCTGTGCGAGCAGATCACATGGTCACCCGACTTGAGCAGGGCCATGGCCGCCGTCAGCACCGCTGACATGCCGGAACTGGTGGCGACACAACTCTCCATGCCCTCGAGCGCTGCCAGGCGCTCCTGGAACATCGTCACCGTGGGATTGGTGAAGCGCGAGTAGACGTTGCCATCCAGGGTGCCGGCAAAGCGCTGCGCCGCCACCGATGCGCTCTCGTGCACAAAGCTGGACGTCATGAACAGCGCTTCAGAGTTCTCGTTGAAGTCGCTGCGCCGGTGGCCCGCGCGCACTGCGCGGGTATCGAAGTCAAATGCGTCAAATGCATGTGTCATGGAATCACCCAATAAAAAACCCGCTTTAGCCGGACGGCGCAAAGCGGGCGATGTCTTGATCCGCTTTAGCCGCATTTATTTGAGGAGGGTTGAACCTCCTCACGCGCCCGCAAGCTGTTGCTCAAATCGGCGCGAAAGGACTATAGCACAAATCAGTCATTGCTCCAAGAATGGCTCTAGGAGCCGCTATCAGGCCTACTTTTTCCCTTGCGGCGCTTTGCGTGCGCCTTGGCGCGCCGGTTTTGGCGGCACCGCGCGAGACCGCACTTCATTCACCAGAGCAAGGAGTTGATCCTCCTCACGCTCCCGGCGCCTCTCACGCACCAGCGCCCGCAAATACTCGCTGATCGACGCATAACCGTTCTCGCGCATGTCTGCCGCGACAAAATCCAGCAGCGCCTGATTGAGCGCGATGTTCATGCTGGTGATAGCCATGGCTCAGGACTCGGCGCCCTGCAATCTGACCGGAATGTCGGAACTCTGGTGCAACACACGAATGACTTCAATGCCAGCGTCGCGTTCGATGTAGAACACCGAGTAGGGAGAGCGGTTCAGCGTCCAGAAACGCAATTCCCCAATTCCAGATATTCCGCCATAGCGCGGCGAGCCAGTGGCCGGATGAAGGCAAACATGCTCCATTGCCTAATCGAAAGCATCAACAAAGCCCAAGGCAACCGCTTCACCAGCCTCAGCCAGGTAATACGCGATAGCCTCATCGATATCGCGGTCAGCGGCACGCTGCTTGCGGAACGGCTTCATGCAGCGCGGCTGGCGGTTTTTTCCTGAAGGCGATGATGTTCAATCTTTGCGAGCAATTCAGCCTTATGTTCCTCCCACGGACGGCCTGGCCCCGAGTCAATGCCATCCTGAATCAGCTTCCTGAACTTCGCCACCGCCGCGTCGTACTCTTGCTTGTCTTGTTGACGTTTTTGGATCAGCGTGCGCATGTATTCGCTCACCGAAGCGCAGCCGCTCTCGGCCACGTCGGACTCGACGAAGGCCTTGAGGTTTTCATCGAGCGTAATGTTGGCGGTCAATGTGGTCATGGTGGCAGTCCAAGCGGTGATGGAACGAGATTAGCATGATTGGCATTAAATGCCAATGCCGCTTTACTCCTGGCGGCTTGCTCTTATCAACTCAATCTATCGACCAGATCCTGGCCGACAACCGGCAGACTGGTACTCCAGCACCTCGCCTGAATTGGGCCAGGCAATGCATTCAAATTATTGCGCTACGAAAAGCGTTCACGATAGGTTCACGCTTCTGCGAGTTACGCAACCGCCAGGTTCAGGCCTAGCTGGTGATAGTCTTCGTCACCGCCGCTGTCGCGATGCTGATCGCGCGCGGTCTCGATGTCCGACAGATATTCGCGGGTCACATCACCGGTGATGTAGTTGCCGGAGAA
>JANNCZ010000759.1:0-2499 GCA_031387185.1 Burkholderiales bacterium | reverse complement strand
ATCGAGTTGGCGGGCGACATTTCGGACGGGTTGATGATGCCCACCTGCGGCACATAAAGTGCGCCGGCGATGCCGCACATCACGGCCGACAAGGTCCAGATGAACAGCTTGTAGTGCACCGGGTTGTAGCCCGAGAACATCACGCGGCTTTCGGCATCGCGGATCGCGGTGAGCACGCGTCCGAGTTTGGAGGTGACGATCCAGCGCGCCATCAGCAGCATGCCGATCAATACCAAGGCCGAGATCACGAACAGCGTCATGCGCGTACTGGACGTGGCAATCGGAATGTCGAGGATGCGCTTGAAATCGGTGAAGCCGTTGTTGCCGCCGAAGCCGGTGTCGTTGCGAAAGAACAGCAGCATGAAGGCGAAGGTCATCGCCTGGGTGATGATCGAGAAGTAGACGCCCTTGATGCGCGAGCGAAAGGCGAAGAAGCCGAACACGAAGGCCAGCAGCCCCGGCGCGGCCACCACCAGGAACATCGCGTACCAGAAATGCTCGGTGAAGTTCCAGTACCACGGCAGGGTTTTCCAGTCGAGGAACACCATGAAATCCGGCAGCGGCAGGTGGTACACGCCGTCGAGGCCGATCTGGCGCATCAGGTACATGCCCATTGCGTAACCGCCCAAGGCGAAGAACACGCCGTGGCCGAGCGAGAGGATGCCGGTGTAGCCCCAGATCAGGTCCATCGCCAGCGCGACCATCGCGTAGCACAGGATCTTGCCGATCAGTGCCACGGTGTAGTCGGGAATGTGGAACAGGCTGTCTTTCGGGATCAGCAGATTGCAGATCGGAAAGACCACAAACGCGAGCGCGGCGAAACCGGCCACGACCATCCAGGCGCGCGGGCCATACAGGCGCGAGAACAGGGACGGATGCGAAAGCGACGCCATGATCAACTGTCCGCGAAGCGCCCCTTGAGCGCAAAGATGCCCTGCGGCCGTTTCTGGATGAAGATGATGATGAACACCAGGATGCAAATCTTCGCCAGCACCGCACCGGCCACACCCTCCAAAAACTTGTTGGCGATCCCCAACCCCATCGCCGCGTAGACCGTACCCGCGAGCTGCCCGACGCCACCGAGCACCACCACCATGAAGGAATCAACGATATAGCTCTGGCCCAGGTCGGGACCAACATTACCGATCTGCGACAGCGCACAACCGGCGAGACCCGCGATGCCGGAGCCGAGGCCGAAAGCCACCGTGTCGATGCGTTTGGTCGGCACGCCGACGCACGAAGCCATGCCACGGTTTTGCGTGACCGCGCGCACAAACAGGCCGAGGCGCGTGCGCGTCAACATCACCCACACCATGAACAGCACGAAGAATGCAAAGCCGATGATGACGATGCGGTTGTAGGGCAGGATCACCCCTGCCATGATCTCGAAGCCGCCCGACATCCACACCGGGTTTTCCACCTGCACATTCTGCGCACCGAAGATCGAGCGGCAGGCCTGGATCAGCATCAGGCTGATGCCCCAGGTGGCCAGCAGCGTCTCCAGCGGCCGGCCGTAGAGAAAGCGGATCACGCCGCGCTCCAGCGCCATGCCCACGGCAGCAGCGACTGCAAACGACACCGGCACGGCGGCGAGCAGATACCAATCAAATGCACCGGCCAGGTTGGCCTTGAAGAAATTCTGCACCAGATAGGTCGAATACGCACCGACCATGATGAGTTCGCCGTGCGCCATGTTGATCACGCCCATCAGGCCGTAGGTGATGGCCAGGCCGAGTGCGGCGAGCAGCAGGATCGAGCCCAGGCTGATGCCGGTGAACATCTGGCCGAAGCGCTCGCCGGTCGAGAGTTTCGATTGCACGGCGTCGAGCGAACGCTGCGCGGCGGCGCGGATGTCGGCATCGGGTTCGACGAAATCATTGCCTTCGCCTTTTGACTTGCGGGCCAACAGGCCGATCAGCAGTGTCTTGGTACTCGGGCTATTGCTCGCCGCCAGTGCAGAAATGGCCGCCATGCGCGCCGGCTTGTCGCCTGCGGACAACTGGATCGCTGCCTGCGTGAGTGCCAGCAGGTTTTTGATGTCGGGGTCGGATTCTTTCGCGACAGCCCGGGCCAGCGCCGGCAGCATCGATTCTTCGGCGTTGCTCTGTAGCTCCCTGGCGGCGGCCAGGCGCACTGCCTTGTCCGGCGAGGCGAGCTTGAGGGACGCGATCGCGGTGGTGATCTGCTTGCGGACGCGATTGTTGATGACGACGTCTTCGAGGCCCTCAGGCAGCGGCGCCACCATCTTGCCGCTGACGGCGTCGACACCCTTGCCGTCCCTGACGATGAGGATGATCTTCTTTTCCTGCGTGTCAGGAGTGGCCTGGACCGAATCATCTGCCAGCGCCTGAAGCAAGGGGATGGCGCCTTCGTCGGCGCCGGCCACAATCTGGGCAAGGGCGGCGAGCTTGTCGTCCGGTTCGCCGTAGGCCAGTTTTTGCAATAGGTCCGGTGACACCGCCTGGGCAGACGCTGCTGCCAGACACAGGACGCATTGCA
>JANNCZ010000723.1:0-6505 GCA_031387185.1 Burkholderiales bacterium | reverse complement strand
CTCGGGGAAATGTGCCGCAGCCGCAAACACCAGCGGCCCGCTCATGCAGTAGCCGACGGTGCCAAGCTTGCTCGCGTCAGCCTCCTTGCGGCCATCGACGAAATCGAGCAGGGCCTGGGTGTCGCGCATCACCAGCGGCGTGGTGACGTGCGCCATCATCGCGAACATGCGCTTGAAGCCTTCCTCGTCGCGCACCATGACAAATTCGCGCGTTTGCCGGTAGTAGAGATTGGGCAGCACCACGTAGTAACCGACGGTGGCGATGCGCCGCGCCATGTCGTGCAGCTCCTCGCGCTTGCCCGGCGCATCCATGTAGAACAGCACGACGGGGTGCGGCCCGCCTTCTTCCGGATGGCTGATGAAGGTATTCATCGCGCCGTCGGCGGTTTGAATGTCGATGTGGTGTTCGATCATGGATGGTGGCCTTTTTATTGACGTCGATTGTGATTGAAGAAATTGGGGGAGGCAGGTTGCGCTTGCGCCCTGCTGCTCGCCTACCCGCCGGACTTAGAGTGGGTCGCGGATCGCACGCGCTTCTGCACCGGTCATGAGTTCACGCACCTGCATGGTGGCTGCGCGCACAGCGCGTGCGTTGACACGCATGTCGGCACCATTGCCGAACACGGCCCCGCAGGCGTCGCACGCCTGTGACTGCGCTGGCACCAGTACCTTTTGACCGTCAATCGCGTGTTCATCCTGTTCAACCAGCGTGCGTATATTGGCGCTTTCGCAGAATGGGCAGACTGGAATCTTCATGTGTCTTATTCTTCCAGCATAGATTGATGTGGGTCGCTGCCGAGGCTGATGTGATCCAACCTCCATTGCTTGAACATCTGTGACTCTCGATACGTTATGACGCTGTCAGAAATCGCGTCGCAGTACTCGAGTTGGATGTCTTCCCAATGACCGTCAGGCTTTTTAAAGGCCTTTTCAAATTCACTTTCGATTCTTTCGGCTGCGGCTTGTGCCTGGGCCAAAGCCTCTGCCTCATTCCTTGAGGCGTCGTACAAAAGGTAGATGCCCAGTGTGTAGGGAACACCTGACGCGGAATGGCCGGCATCTTTGCCTTTGTCAACATCAAAGTAAATTGCGATGACGTATTGACCTGCTTCATCAAGCGCTTTTTCGATTCGTCGCAGGAGTTTTCCATTTTTCTTCAAGCGCCGCTCGAACTCATCAGGAAAGGCAGCGCGCCGATAGCGCGCGGAAAGCCACCGCTGGAAAATGACGAGTCCCTGTGCGTCCAAACCAAAGCCGGAATCGGGCGTATATGCCGCGAGGTCTGCTTTTTTAACTTGCGCTTTGGCAGTCGCAAGAAACTCCGCAACGATCTTGCCGCTTGAACCGTCAAGTTCAATTTGCAATTGGCGCGCAACTTTGGCGTGGCTGGATGCCCCGAGGGATGCGATTGCACGGCCGACGACGACTTCGACAAATGGCTCTTTGTCGGGTAAGGCCGCCAAGTCGCAGTCGTGCGTGGCGACCATAACGAATGAATCATCCGGGAAGTCAGGGTGAATCAGACCAAGCGCGGTTGTGGCGTTTTTGTCGAGCACATGCCCTTGACGCCACGGTGACTCTCTAGTCCACTCCACCATGCTGCTTGTCAGGCACGCTCATTGAGCATCGGAATGCCGACGTCATCGACCGAAACCACAGGGCGTTGCCGGCCAAGCAAGCGCGCCGTCAGCTTTTCGCGCTGTACTGCTTCACGATCGAGAACCTGCGCAAGAGCGGCGGCAGCATCAAAGACAGATCCTCCACTGCGCAGCGCATCCAGAAAAGATTGTCCATCCAAGACCTTACGGCGCAGAGCCTGCGATGAGATTTGAATTCGTTGAGCAGAAAGCAATTCAGCGGCTTTCGCAAATTCCTCAAGACGTAGCGCATTTTCAGGCGCAATCGGCTTGCCCGCCTGCCAGTCGTACACGGCTTGCCGTGACACGCCAAACAAGTTTGCCAATTCAGTGATCGTGGGCTTGAGAATTTCACGGATGCGAGCCAAATTTTTCGCCGAGCTTTGAGTCGCTTGCGTACCAGTAGCAATGTCGGCAACCTGTTTTGGCAATTCAAATTGAATTAGTTTGTATCCACGATCTTTCCGCGCGGCCAGATAGTCGGCGGTCGCATACCCACCGGTGCCAACCAAAAATGCGCACGTCAGACAGGTTGAGGCTGTTTTGCCAATGGTCGTGCTGAGATGACTCACAACTGTCTTGGTGGCTGGCATTCGCAAAATCGATGTGCTGGCGTATGACATGGAATCTCCCGATTTACTTCCAAATACCAAGTGCGTAGGGTGTGACGATGGCCCGGAACACCTTGGTTATTTCATCGTGCAATTCATCTAGTTTTTTCTCGATCAACCCGATATCGAAAGTCTCCCGCGCCTCGTACGATCCATCAGAATCAACAACAGCATGCACTCCTTGAATCTTGGTAAAACGCTCAGCTATCTTGAGTCCGCCTGCCTGAATATCTGGAGGAAAGCCCAATTGACTGTTCTGCAGAATCGTTCTCGACAACACATTTCCTTTCGGCGTGCTAACAAGCGTTTCAGAGAACGAGTGAGCCACGGTTACATCGTCTCCCAAGCTATTGGCCAGCCCCAACACTTCGGGGATCAAGTATTTGGGTAGATTTTTTTCCCCGCCTTCTGGCACAACAGCATCCAGGTATCGAATGCCGATACGAGTTGAAAAACTCAGAGTAATAGCCTTGTGAACTACTTCCAGTCCCTTGAGAAATTCACCGGAAAATTGCTCGAAAGTGTCGTACTCCGTCGCTTGATATGACAATGCATTTTGGTCAAGAATAAAACTCTTGTTGCTTTCCATGTTCGAAAATGTGTATCGCTCGAACTGCATTTGTACCGGTTGTTGTTGGGTTTGTTCCGGCTTTATTTCGCCACCGTTAGCACCAGAAGCGCCCAAGCGGAACACAACAGCGGTGCCCTTCTGGAAATCGGGGTAGCCAGCGCGACGCATGCTTTCCTGGATAGCTGGCACAAAGCTATCCAGGCTCAGTATTGGATTGTGGCGTACTTGCGCAATGGTGTAGTACACCGGTGCGTTCCGCATCTTTTTGCCCATGGCTGTCTCCGTTTTTACTTGACACTCACTTGACAATGTACATCTTGCGCGGCATTATTTCAAGCCCGTCAACGAAATATCCTTGAATTTCAACGCTTTTTCGTGCGCTTGGCGTGCTCGACGCAGGCCGATTGACGACGGGCGCGAGGGAAATTCTCGAAGCGCCTGTCGGCTGCAGCGTGGCAAAGGTGATGCGGAACCGGGCGAGTGGGTAGTGCCGCAATCACGCGTCAACAAGAAGAATGGCCTGAGAGCCGCTTCCACCAACAGCTTTGAGCAGCTTGTTGATTTTTATCCGGGCCGTGGCTTCTTTCATTGCGGCGAGTATTCGGTTTTCACTTGGGGGCCGCGGCTTTAGCGCGAGTGTTGACCGCATTGCGCGCAGCCACGCGGTGCTTGATTTTCAGCAAGGTTTCGCGCGCCGGTTTGACGCGGCCTGCGGCCACATCATCCAATCCCTTGGACGCTTCGTCGATCAATATGGCAAGCGCGGTACGTGTCTGCGGGTACGGTACTGCATCACTGGTTGCGTTTGCCATGGTCGATGCCCCTCGTTAATGCGTGGCGTGCGATTCATTGCGCATGGTGCGTGACAACTGGGGGGACGAAGGCATTCGCGCGCGAGCGCGCTCCTGCAAGGAACGCGAATTTACTCAATGCGATTCTGTCATCTTCCTGTGATCCGCTCCCACCAACGGTTGTGGCGGACATGTATTGTAGATTGGCTTGCACCAACGCTTTTCAGCATAGGCGTCTAACGAATTTTCTTGAGCAGATCGTCCAGGTGCTCGTAATTGGAATACGCAATCACGAGCTTGCCACCCTTGCGCGCGGCCTGGATCTTGACGGTGGTGCCGAGACGCTCTGAGAGTTCTTCTTCGAGGCGCTGGGTGTCTTTGGTGTTTTTCGCAGCGGCTTTTTTCTTGCCGCCGGATGCACTGGATTTGCCGCTCAACAAATGGTGCGCGAGGGTTTCGGCAGCGCGCACTGACAAGCCCTTGTCCTTGATCTCGCGTGCCGCCTGCAATTGCTTGGCGGCGTCAAGCGGCAACAGCGCACGCGCGTGGCCCATGTCGAGCTCGCCTGCGTGCAGCATGTCCTGCACCGGTTTGGGCAGTTGCAAGAGGCGCAGCAGGTTGGTCGCGGCACTGCGCGAGCGGCCCACTGCCTGCGCGGCTTGTTCGTGCGTCATGCTGAACTCATCGACCAGGCGCTTGATGCCTTGCGCTTCCTCCAGGGCGTTAAGGTCTTCGCGCTGGATGTTTTCGATGAGGGCGATGGCGAGTGCCGCTTCATCGGGCACGTCGCGCAGCGCGACCGGCACTTCGTTGAGCCCGGCGATTTGCGCGGCGCGAAAACGCCGTTCGCCTGCAAGGATTTCGTATTTGCCGCTCTGCGGGCCCCCCACTTTGCGCACCAGGATCGGCTGGATGATGCCTTGCGCCTTGATCGACTCGGCCAGCTCGTTGAGCGAAGCGGCATCCATGCGCGTGCGCGGCTGGTACTTGCCCGGCTGCAGCTTGGTGACGGGCAGCGACGTGAGGGTGTCAGCCGCGCTTGCGTCAGCGCGGTCTGCTTCGGCATTGCCCGCGAGCAATGCGTCAAGGCCGCGACCGAGGCCGCGTGATTTGGGTTTGGTCGCCATGGTGGTCACCATGTGGTCAGTAAGTTTTAACGCGCTCAATCATTTCAGCGGCAAATTGCAGATAGGCCTGCGCGCCCTTCGAGGCCTTGTCGAAGGTCACGCCCGGCTGGCCATACGACGGCGCTTCGGCGAGGCGGATGTTGCGCGGAATGATGGCCTTGAACACCTTGTCGCCGAAGTGCTGCTCCAACTGCGCCGACACCTGCAGCGAGAGTGTCGCGCGCGGGTCGAACATCACGCGCAGCAGGCCGATAATCTTGAGATCCTTGTTCAGATTGGCGTGTACCTTCTTGATCGTGTTGACCAGATCAGTGAGGCCTTCGAGCGCAAAGTATTCGCACTGCATCGGGATGATCACGCCGTGCGCCGCGCACAGGCCGTTGAGCGTGAGCATCGACAGCGAGGGCGGGCAATCGATCAGGATGAAATCGTATTCGTTGCCCACCAGGGCGAGCGCTTGTTTGAGGCGCGTCTCGCGATGATCCACATCGACCAGTTCAACTTCCGCACCCGCGAGTTCACGATTGGCCGGCAGCACGTGATAGCCGTGTTCGGTGATGGCGCGCGCACCGGCGACATCGACTGATTCGAGCAGCACTTGATAGACGCTCTGCGCGAGCTTGCGCTTGTCGACGCCCGAACCCATGGTGGCATTGCCCTGCGGGTCGAGGTCGACGAGGAGCGTGCGCTGGCCTTGCGCAGCGAGCGCGGCGGCGAGATTGACCGTCGTTGTGGTCTTGCCGACGCCGCCTTTTTGATTGGCGACGGCGAATATGTGCGCCATGGTTGCTCGCTCCGTGTGCTTTGTAGCTCGGTTGCTTGGGCCGCGCGCGACCTTAGGCGCGCTTGAGCAGTACGAGGTGCCGCGCTGCTTCCAGCCCCGGCACCTGGAGCGGAATCACCTGTTCGAGCTTGCACTCGGGCGGCAATTGCGCAATCTCTTCATGCGGATGCACGCCCTTCATTGCCAGCCACACTGCGTCAGGAGCGGCCACCGGCGCAGTGAGATGAAAAAATTCGTACAAATCAGAAAACGCACGCGACACGATCTGCCCGTATTTGACCGGCGGCTCCCAGGCTTCAACACGCTCGCCGCTCACGTCCAGATTGGTCAGCTTGAGTTCGGCTTTGGCTTGACGCAGAAACGCCGCTTTCTTGTGGTTGGAGTCGAGCGCCGTGATCTTGAGGTCAGGCAAGGCAGCGGCGGCCCAGATCGCCACGGGAATCGACGGCAATCCGCCGCCCGCGCCGACGTCGATCAGGTTGCCGGGTTTGAGATAGCGCACGATGGCGAGTGAATCGAGCAGATGCGCACTCACCATCGCTTCCGGGTCGCGGATCGCGGTAAGGTTGTAAGTGCCGTTCCACTTGGCGAGCAGCGCGATGTAGGCGTTGAGCTTGTCGCGGGCTTCGCACGGGAGGGCGAGGCCCATTTTGTCGAGGCCGGCGTCGAGATTTGCATTGGCTGACGCTGCGCCACTGACGGTGATGTCGCCTTTGCCTGCGATGTCGCCTTTGGCTGCTGTGCTGGCTTTGGCCGGCGCGTTTGCTGTGTTCATGCTGCGATTCCTTCTTGCGCGAACTTGACGCCGCGCCTTTTGAGATGCACCAGCAACAACGCAATCGCCGCCGGCGTAATGCCCTGAATGCGCGATGCCTGCCCGATGGTTTGCGGGCGCTGCTGGATGAGTTTGGTTTGCGCTTCGCGGGTCAATCCGCGCACCTGGGCGTAATCGAGATCGTCGGGCAGCACAGCGTTTTCCTGACC
>JANNCZ010000697.1:0-2460 GCA_031387185.1 Burkholderiales bacterium | reverse complement strand
TCGGCTTTGTGGTGCGCAGCGAATTGCAAAATGCAGCGGATGCGGCGGCACTCGCGGGCGCAGCCAAACTGCTTGACCCTGCCGCCCCGGCTTCATCTCTCGACTGGAGTGGCGCCACCACAGCCGCTACCAACGCTGTCGCACTCAACCAATCTTCCGGCATCACGCTCGAAGATGCCACCGTGGTACCCGGCTACTGGAGTGTGACCGGCAGTAGCGGCGAGTTGCAATCCTTGCCCGTCACGCCGGCGGCAGGCGACGCGCCCGCTGTCCTGGTGACGGTGCGGCGTGCCGATGGCGAAAACGGCGGCCCGCTGCCGCTGCATTTCGCACGTTTCCTTGGCGTCACCAGCATGCCTGTGATGGCGAGTGCGGTCGCCGCAGTCGCCCCGCCAGGCGCGGTGGGCGAGGGCGTGCTGTTCCCGCTGGCGGTGTCCGCGTGTCTCTATCGCAATTTTTGGGATGCCACCAGCATTCCACCCGGCCCGAAGAATGATCCCGGCACGGGCCAGCCTTACGTGTTTCGCATTGGGCCGGGCTACACCTATGGCAGTTGCACGCCCGGCACCTGGACTTCGTTTGGCACAGACGCTGGCAGCACAGGCGCGTTGCAGGCGCTGATGGACAGCCGCAACACGGCGCTTCTCAAAACTGCCTCGCTGGTGTGGATGCAGACCGCTGCGGACGACGGTCTGTACCAAACTGTGGACGCCTGCAGCACGCGCGGCAGTGGCGAATGTGCCACCGTGATCGTGCCGGTGGTGGAGAACGTCTCGGTACACGCACAAGACAGCATCACCGGTTTTGCGTGTCTACGGCTCGCGCTGGCCGAATCGGGCGGTGACAACTACGTGCAGGCGGTGATGAGCCGCCATTGCAAGACGCGCAATGCCGGCGGGTTCGGGCCGGACTACGGTGCGCTGGCAACGGCACGTTTGGTGCGCTGAACGTTTTGCGGCTGCTGTTCGCGCCCGTTGCCGTAGGGCGCGACAGGCGATAATGGTGTTATTCGCGATTCGACATCGGCCTGCAGGCCGCTCCCACCAAGGGTTTAGCGGATCATGCCGCCAGAAACCGCTCCCACCAAGGCTTTACGGGCCATGCCCGTATGAACAATTACCTGCATGTCCGGCTCCTACCAGCTTGAAATCGAATCGGTTGACCACGAGGCGCGCGGCGTCGCGCATATTGATGGCAAGGTGATTTTTGTCGATGGCGCGTTGCCGGGCGAGACCGTGATCGCGTCGCCATATCGCAAAAAATCCAAGTATGAAAATGCGCAACTGATTACCGTGTTGAAAGCGGGCGGCTCACGCATTACGCCGCATTGCGCGCACTACAGCATCTGCGGTGGCTGCTCGATGCAGCATACCGATGTGCGCACCCAGGTGGCGATCAAACAGCGCGTGCTTGAAGACAACCTGCGCTTCATCGGCAGGGTGCAACCCGAAATATTGCTGCGCGCAATCCACGGCCCGTCCTGGGGTTACCGCTATCGCGCGCGCCTGTCAGTGCGCCACGTACCGCAGAAGGGCGGCGTGCTGGTGGGTTTTCATGAAAAGCGCAGCAGCTACATCGCCGACCTGCGCTCTTGCGCGATTCTGCCGGAACGTATTTCGGCGTTGTTGGTGCCGCTGCGTGCGTTGGTGACGGGGTTGTCGATTCGTGACCGCCTGCCGCAGTTTGAGTTGGCGATTGGCGGCGGGGATCCCGCTGGTCCTGCTGGCACCGGCGGCGGCGCACGCAAGTGGGTCGATGTGCTGGTCGCGCGCGTGCTCGATGCGCCATCGCCTGCCGATGAAGAAAAGCTCAAGCGCTTTGCCGAGGCGCATGGCATTCAATTCTGGTTGCAAGCGCGCGGGCCGGAGACGGCAACGCCGTTCTGGCCGCTACCGCCAGCCATCGCGCCGCTGAGCTATGACCTGCCCGAGTTCGATATCAACATGCCGTTCAAACCCACCGACTTCGTGCAAGTCAATCACCAGATCAATGAAGTGCTGGTGAGCCGCGCGCTGCGCCTGCTCGGTGTGCAGCCGCACGAGCGGGTGGGCGATTTCTTTTGCGGCCTCGGCAACTTCACCCTGCCGCTGGCGCGGCGGGCGCGCGAGGTGGTGGGCGTCGAGGGCAGCTCCTCGCTGGTGGCGCGTGCGCGCGACAACGCGGCGCATAACGGCCTCTCTGCGCGCACTGCATTTGAAGCGGCCAATTTATTTGAGGCCACGCCTGAGAGCATCGCCAAGCTGGGCGCGTTCGAGCGCATCCTGATCGACCCGCCGCGCGAAGGCGCGGTCGAACTCATCAAGGCAATTGGCAAGCTCGGGCAGGCTGATCCAGCGCGCAAGCCCAAGCGCATCGTTTACGTCTCGTGCAACCCGGCGACGCTGGCGCGCGATGCCGGGGTGCTGCATCATGAGTACGGCTATGTACTCAAGAGCGCAGGCGTGGTCAACATGTTCCCGC
>JANNCZ010000672.1:0-1782 GCA_031387185.1 Burkholderiales bacterium | reverse complement strand
CGTCATGACCTCTCCTGCCTGCGCTCACACCATGGTTCGGATCGATTGTGCTCGGAATCGGGATTGCGTTTCGGATCCATTTGCGGATTGCGTTACGCATCCATTTGTGCGATTATCGCACCATTGGGCGATTATTAGAATTCAATTTACCCCCCCAGTCAAGCCATTTCATGCCAACCCAGCCTGCCCTTACGCCAACGTCGGTCCCGCCGGCCCGCAAAGCCGACCTGATCGAAGGCTTCATCACCGGCCTGGCAGCGATTCTCGCTTTCAGCGATGCCACGCCACACATGACGCCGAGCGCGCTCGCCCTTGAACTGGGCATCAGCCGCGCGGCGGCGCGCCGCTATCTGATCACGTTGGCACACGCTGGCTACGCCGCCAACGATGGCCGGCAGTATTGGCTCACGCCAAAGGTGCTGGCGCTGGGGCGCTCGTACATGGGCTCCGCGCGCCTGCCGCGCACGGCGCGTCCTTACCTGCAGCGCATCACGGCCAGTGTGCAGGAATCGAGCAACCTTGCTCTGCTTGATGGCCACGAGGTGGTCTACGCGGCCAGTGCCAACGTGTCGCGCCTGATGAGCACCATGATCGAGCCGGGCACACGCCTTCCCGCGCATGCCACCGCCGCGGGCCGGGTGATTCTTGCCGGGTTGCCCAAAAGCACCTTCGACGCCTGGTTGGCAAACAAGGAGCTGACCGGCTTTACGCCCCACACCGTAACCAGCAAGCGCATATTCGCCGCCGAAGTGGCTGCCACGCGCACGACCGGCTTCAGTGCCGTAGAAAGCCACTTTGAAGTCGGCCTGCGCGGCATCGCAGTACCTTTGTATGCACGCGACGGCAGCATCAGCGGCGCGATCGGCATTTCGATGTCCACCTCCACCAGCTCGATCAAAGAGGCCACCAAGCGCTGCGTGCCGGTACTGCGGGAGGCCGCCGAAGAGTTGCGCAACCTGATCTGATCGGGCGGCAAGCCTTGGTGGATGCGGCTCTTGGCGATATGCCAGACGAGCAGCGACGGGATCAACGCCCGCGCGCAGTATCCATGATCATGCGTGTAAGCAAATACAGGCGCGGCTCGATCGAATCAAGCTCCACGTATTCATCGTCCGACGAGTGATAGTTGAAGCCGGCCAGGCCGAAGCTCTCGACCACGGCAGGCTTGCCCGACAGCGCTGCGAAGGCCGCATCAGTCCCGCCGCCGCGTCCGGATTCGTCGTAGTCAAGTTTGCGGCCAAGTTCGCTGTAAATCGCCTGCGCCTTTTTCGCCAACGCGCGCGACGCATCGGTCACTTCGAGGGGCGGGCGGCGGCGCTCGAACGAGGCTTCGACGCGCGTATCGGGCACCAACGGCTGCTTGCCAATGCGGTCGAGGAAGCGCTTCTCGATCACGTCGTAGTCTGCCACACGCTGAATGCGCACATCAGCCGCCGCGGTAGCGGTGTCGGGAATCACATTGCGCGTCGTGCCTGAATTGGCCATGGTCCAGTTGAACTTGATGCCTTTGGAGGCATCGGACAAATCGCGTGTTTGCAGCAACTGATGCGAAAGCTCGATCAACGCATTGCGCCCGAGCTCCGGAGCGACGCCGGCGTGCGCCGACTTGCCGCGCACAGTGATCAGGGCGGCGCCAATGCCCGAGGTCGCCAGACCCAGAAGAGGGTTCGGTGCGTTGGCCGGGGTTGGCTCACACGAGAACACCACGTCGTGCTCACCGCCGAGCTTGCTGATCAGGTTGCGCGCGCCGGGCGTGCTGATCTCTTCGTCACCGTTAATCAC
>JANNCZ010000666.1:0-5577 GCA_031387185.1 Burkholderiales bacterium | reverse complement strand
TGAAGTTGTCGATCATCGTGCCGGCCTTGAACGAGGCGGGCGCAATCGAGGCCGCGCTGCTTCCCCTGCAGCACTGGCGCGGGGTTGAGGCGGAAGTCATCGTCGCCGACGGTGGCAGCAGCGATGGCACCGTGATTCAGGCGCGGCCACTGGCAGATCGGGTCATCCATGCGCCGCGTGGCCGTGCGCAGCAAATGAATGCAGGCGCAGCGGCGGCAAGTGGCGAAGTGCTGTTGTTCCTGCACGCAGATACCACTTTGCCAGAATCCGCTCCCAGAGCCATTCTTGAGGCGTTATGCCTTATAGACCCGCTCGTACCAACGGTTTCAGACCGTCGCCATAAAGAGAAAACATGCTGGGGCCGCTTTGACTTGGTCATTGCCGGTGAGCCAGCGATGCTGGGAGTGATCGCCTGGTGCATGAACCTGCGTTCGCGCCTGACCGGCATCGCCACCGGTGATCAGGCATTGTTCATGACCCGTGCGGCGTTTGACAAAGCGGGGGGCTTTCCCGATCAGCCGCTGATGGAAGACATCGACATGTGCAAGCGCCTCAAACGCCAGAGTGCGCCCGCGTGTCTTGTCGCCAAAGTGACCACCTCGGGGCGGCGCTGGGAGCAGCGCGGTGTCTGGCGCACCATCTGGTTGATGTGGTGCTTGCGGCTGGCCTATTTTTTTGGCGCCACGCCGGAATATCTGGCGGCGCGTTATCGTTGAATCCACAGGGCGGGGAAGCTACGTATGTCGGGAATACTGAGACGAAACTGAGACGAAACTGAGCGGCAGGGCAGGTAAGGCTGTCCCGGCGCGCCGTCGTAAACGAGCAGTCAAGGGAGATGATGTTGAACACCAAAAACCTGCCGGCCATTCTGGTGCTGTTCCCCAATGAGTGGGATCGCGCCGAACTTGAATCACCGCGCCTGAACTCGCAATACCGTTTTTTCTACGAAGGCTTCGATCTCTTCACCTTCCCGGAAAACGCGCGCCTGATGTGGCTCGATGCACGCCGCTTCATCCGCCGCATGCAGAAGAAATACAGCGATGCGGGCCTCGTCGCGATCATCAGCAGCGAAGAACAGTTCGGTGCCATGTTCGCTGCCGTGCTCGCCAAAAAGCTCGGCCTGCCCGGCGCCTCGCCTGCCGCTGTGCTCACCGCGCAGCACAAGTATTACGCGCGCCGTCTGATTGCCGACATTGCGCCCGAAGCGTCGATGAAGTTCGAGGTTTTCGATTATCGTGAGCCGGTGCCGGAGCGCATCACGCTGCCGTTTCCGCTGTTTGTGAAGCCGGTCAAGGCGACCTATTCAATCCTCGCGCGCAAGGTCAACGACTTCGCCGAGTTGAAAGAACATCTGACGTTCAAGCCCTTCGAGAGGCATATTCTCGAGCGTCTGATTCTGCCGGCCAATCAACTCAATGACGACTACATGCGCTTTGCCATCGACGTGCACCACATCGTCGCCGAGGAGGTGGTCGAGGGTGCCCAGGTCACAGTTGAAGGCTGCGTACACGAGGGCAAAGTCACGCTGTTTGGTGTGGTTGATTCGGTGATGTTTCCCGGCACCTCGGCCTTCGAGCGCTTTGAATATCCGTCGCGTTTACCCGCCGATGTGCAGGAGCGCATGCATGCGTTGACCGAGAAGCTGATTCTCGGTTTCGGGTTTGATCACGGCATGTTCAACGCCGAGTTCTTCTACGATGCTGCGACCGGCGCGATCAAGGTGATCGAGATCAACCCGCGCATTGCCTACCAGTTCGCCGACCTGTACCAAAAGGTCGATGGTTTCAACAGTTACGACTGCATGGTCGCACTGGCGCGCGGCGAAGCGCCCGAGGTGCGGCGGCGTGAGGGCCGCTACAAACATGCCGCAAGTTTTGTGCTGCGCAGCTTCGAGCAGAAGGCGCTCAAGTCAGCGCCGTCCCTCGCGCGCGTGGCCGAGATCGAACGCCGCTTTGAAGACTCGCGCATCATGGTCTACATCAAGCGTGGCGCGTCGCTCGCGCGCGAGTTCAAATGGCTCGGCAGCTACCGCTATTGCCTGATTAACCTCGGCGGCCACAGTCACGATGACCTGGAAAGCCGCTACCACGCGGCGCGGCGCGAGCTGGCGTTTCAATTTTAACGATTGGGGCAGACCTCGAAACGCGGCCGCGAGGCCGCATGAGAGCTCTGCCCCCAACTATCTGTCAGGAAGCGTAGTCAATAATGAGCGGCGCATGGTCTGAAAAATACTGCTCCTTGTAGACCGACGCGCGCATGGCTTTGGCGGCGATGCCTGGCGTGGCGATCTGGTAATCGAGCCGCCAACCGACATTGTTTTCATACGCCGCACCGCGCGCGCTCCACCATGTGTAGCACTCTGCTGTGGTCTCCGGGTGCAGCTTGCGGTAGACGTCGACGAAGCCAATATCGTCAAACACCGTGGTAAGCCACGCACGCTCTTCGGGCAGGAAGCCGGAATTTTTCTGATTGGTCTTCCAGTTTTTGAGATCGATCTCCTTGTGCGCGATGTTGAAGTCACCGCAGATCACAAACTCGCGACCACTCTTTTTGAGCTTTTTCAGGTGCGGCAAAAACAAGTCGAGAAAGCGGAATTTCGCCGCTTGCCGCTCTTCGCCTGACGAGCCGGACGGCTTGTAGACCGAGACTACCGAATAGTCCGCGAAGTCGCACTGCACATAGCGGCCTTCGGCATCGAATTCCTTGAACGCCTTGGTGCCAACGCCAATCTGCACTTTTTGCGCATTCTCGTGCGCGTAGACGCCGCTGCCGCTGTAGCCTTTTTTTTCGGCGTAGTGAAAGTGGCCGCGCAATTTGCCAGGCGCAAGAAATTCTGGCGTCATGTCGGCGGCCTGGGCTTTGAGTTCCTGCACGCACACGGCATCGGCTTTTTGCATGGCGAGCCATTCAAAGCAGCCTTTTTTCGCTGCTGAGCGAATGCCGTTGAAGTTGAGTGAGATAATTCTTGGCATCTGATTTTGTCCCCTGTGGGCGCGCTAAAACGCGCAAATTGTTTTGTGGGTTGAGGGAGTATGTCGAGCACCCGTCAGGAATTTATCCGCTTTTGCGTCGAGGCGGGCGTGATCCGTTTTGGTGAATTCAAAACCAAGGCGGGGCGCCTGTCGCCGTATTTTTTCAACGCGGGCAGTTTTGATCACGGCGCTGCACTGGGGCGGCTCGCGGCATTCTATGCGAAGACGATTGTCGAATCGGGCCTCGCTTTCGACATGCTGTTTGGCCCAGCCTACAAGGGCATTGTGCTGGCGGCGGCCACCGCCGTCGAGCTGGCGCGTCTGGGGCGCGATGTGCCGTTTGCCTACAACCGCAAGGAAGCCAAGGATCACGGCGAGGGCGGCGTGATCGTTGGCCGCCCTCTGGCCGGACGTGTGCTGGTGATCGACGACGTGATTTCGGCTGGTACTTCGGTGCGCGAGTCGATGGCGCTGATCCACGCCGCCGGGGCCACGCCGGCGGGCGTCGCCATAGCGCTTGACCGCATGGAGCGCGGCACCGGGAACCTCTCGGCGGTACAGGAGGTCAACCGGGACTACAGTGTGCCCGTTGTTTGCATAGGTCATCTCGGCGATTTGCTGGGCTTTCTGGACACAGGCGGCGATGCGGGCTTGCTACAATTCCGCGACCGGGTGGCAGCGTACCGGCGTGACTACGGCGTCTAAACCGGCGCGCGGCACGCGCAACCTGCATCACCCCAAGCATAGAACCAGGCTTTGAATCATGTATCGCACCAGGCATAGCACCATTCATCGCACTGCGGGGAGACCTCGTTTCATGCGCACTCACTTTGCCCTCTCGCTGGTCAGCCTGGCTGCCGTGCTGTTGGCCGGTGCTGCGGCTCCGGACGCGGCGGCGCAATCGGCGAACCGCATTTTTACGTGCAAGGACGCGACTGGCAAAACGCTGACCTCAGACCGTCCCATTCCTGAATGCCAGGGCCGCGAAGGGCGCGTGCTCTCGACTCAGGGCACCACGGTCAAGAAGATCGAAGCGCCGATGACGGCTGAGCAGGAAGCCGCGCGTGACGCCGAAGAAGTGAAGAAGAAAGAAGACGCAGTCAAGCGCAGCGAGCAATTGCGCAAGGACAAGGCGCTGCTCAATACTTACCAAAACCTCGATGATCTGGAGTCAAAGCGCCAGCGCGCCCTGCTGCAGGTCGAGCGCGAAATGAAGGACGCCGAGCGCCGCGTCTCGTTTTTGGAAAAGCAGGAGCTGGAGATCCGGCAGGAAGAGGAATTTTTCAAGAAAAAACAGTTGCCGGTTGAGCTTAAACGCAAGCTTGACGAAAACGAAGGCGCGCTGCGCGCCGAGCGCAATCTGCTGCGCTCCAAGAAAGACGAGATCAGCCAAGTCAACCTGAAGTTTGACGAAGACAAGAAGCGCTACGTCGAATTGACCGCACCGGCCTCCAAAGCGGCCAAGAAATAGTCGCGCTGCCGTGGGTTGAAAAAAGGGCCGCATTGCGGCCCTTTTTTATTGCGTGGTGTGCGGGACGGCAGGTCAAAAAAGCGCTTTGGCCACCATGCCTCTGCAAAAAAGCAGCAGTGCGCGTTAACCGAGCTTGCGTTTCAAGATGCCATTCACCTGCGCCGGGTTGGCCTTGCCGCGACTCGCTTTCATCACCTGCCCTACCAGGGCATTGAACGCCTTCTCCTTGCCGGCACGATATTCGTCCACGGATTTTTGATTTGTGGCGAGCACCTCGTCGACAATTTTTTCGATGGCACCGGAGTCGGAAATTTGCTTCAGGCCACGCGCGGCGATGATGATGTCGGCCGCGCCGGCATCGCGCGCGCCGTCAGTCCACATTTGCGCGAACACGTCCTTGGCAATTTTGCCGGAGATGGTGCCGTCGCCGATGCGGGCGAGCAGCGCGGCCAGTGCGGCAGGGGTGAGGGGCGCATCGGCGGGTGACAGACCTGACTCGTTGAGGCGGCCTGAGACATCGCCCAACACCCAGTTGGCAGCGAGCTTGGCGTTGGCTGCGTTGCTGGTGCCAGTGGCACCAGCAGGATCGCCCGCCGCAGCCACCGCTTCAAAGTAGCGCGCCAGCGCCTGTTGTGACGTAAGCGTGACAGCATCGTAGGCGGACAAACCATACTGCGTCTCGAAGCGCGCGCGCATCGCCTGCGGCAGCTCGGGCATTGCGGCGCGGATGGCGGCAATCGTTTCTTCCGAAATGGCGAGCGGCAACAAATCGGGGTCAGGAAAGTAGCGATAATCCATCGCATCTTCCTTGCTGCGCATCGAGCGCGTCTCGTCCTTGTCAGGATCGTACAGGCGCGTCTCCTGAACCACTCTGCCGCCGTCTTCGATGAGCTCGATCTGCCGCCGTATTTCGTACTCGATGGCCTTTTCCATGAAGCGGAACGAGTTGAGATTCTTGATCTCGCAGCGGGTGCCCAATTCTTTTTGTCCCACCGGACGCACCGAGACGTTGGCGTCGCAGCGAAATGAGCCTTCCTGCATGTTGCCGTCACAAATGCCGAGCCAGGTGACCAACGAATGCAGTGCCTTGGCATAGGCCACGGCTTCTGCGGACGAGCACATTTCCGGTTCGGT
>JANNCZ010000665.1:0-4256 GCA_031387185.1 Burkholderiales bacterium | reverse complement strand
AATGGTTTCGTGTCTGCCCGAGAGCCGGTTCGAGCAATGCAATCCATGTTCAAAGTGCCAGACGATCCGGTTGCGCAATTTCAAACCATGTTTCGCAAAAGCCGGAAAGAGCGCGATGTCGAGAGGAATGATCTCGCCGTTGGATACGTAGTTGCCGACCTGCCAGCAAATGCTGCCTTTGGGCGACAAGACGCGCACGCACTCATCAATAATCGTTGTCTGCCACGCTAGATATTTTTCGAAGTCGCCGCGCTTCTCATATTTCTTGCCCAAATTGTAGGGCGGCGAGGTAACGATCAATTGCGCGGTGCCGTCCGGCATTGTGCGCAGAAGTTCCAGGCAGTCGCCCGAATAAAAGGTGGCAGACGCTGACGCCGCATAGGCATTGGAGATGCCCGTGTCGTGGCGGATCGATGATGGATACTGCATATCGAGCGTCTTGTAGCGTGCCATGCGGCATTTTAGCGCTCGTTACTGGTTGTACTTTTCAAGGTGTCTGAAATGGTCAACACATTGCCGGGCGGCACTCCATGTGCAACTCACGCCACGCTCTTCATACAAGGCCAAAGCCCAGCCTGCTCCGTAGCGCACGTCAAATGCTTCTCGCCCGAACCTCAACCGCTTTGTTTCCACGACACCAGCTTCACCGCCAGCGCGGTGAGCACTGCCCACGCCACCAGCCCCGCCGCGATGCACATGAACACCACGTCCAGCCCGGCGCCGAGGCGCACGGCGAGCCAGCCGCCGCCCGCGGCGATGATCAGGCGCGCAGTGCCGGCCAGCACCGGCCAGCCGACCCGGCGCGGGCCTTGCGAGGCGAAGTAGAGCGCCACCGCGATACCGGCGCAAACGTAGAAGGGTCCAACGGTGCGCAAATAGGCCGAGCCGGTAGCGTGCACCTTGGCATCCTGCGTGAACAAGTCCATCCACAGCGACGGGGCGATGGCGACGGTGAGGCCGATCGCCGCCGCGATCAGCGCGCCCAACCCGGCACCGGCCCAGGCAATCTGCTTGGCGCGTTCATGCTGGCCCGCGCCGACGTGGGTGCCGGTGAGCGGCACCAGCGCTGCACCCACAGTAAGGTGAGCGGCACCATCAACAACTCCAGGCGCACGCCGACGCCGTAACCGGCCAGCGCATCGACCCCGAAGCGTGCGACCACGCCGGTGAGGATCAGGGCGGAGAGCACGGTCTGAATTGCGGAGAGCGACGAGAGCAAACCGACGCCGAGAATCTCGGCAAAATTCCTGCGCTCCCAGTGCTGGCCGCGCAGGCGCAACCGCAATTTGCCGGCACCCGCATTGTCCTTGGCGAGCAACACCAGCATCGCCACCATACCCGCCGCATAGCCAATCACGTAGGCCCACGCCGTGCCGGCCATGCCGTGGCTTTGCGTGAGAGTCGCAGTGAGCGGAATGTGTACCAGCGCCGCGCCGCTCATGACGATGGCCGGCAGCAGGGTGTTGCCCTGCCCGCGCAGCGCGTTGGCGCAAAAGTTGGCAACCCACACCAGCGGTGCGCCACAGAACAAGATGACCGAGTAAGTCATCGCATAGTTGAACGGCGCTCCTGCGCCGCCGAGCAGGCGGTACAGCGGCGGGCCGATCAGCAGCATCAGCGCAGCGAACACGACGCCGAGGCCAGCGCCCAGCAGCACCGCATGCGCCAGCAGCGATTCGGCGCGCGCATGATCGCCTGCACCGAGCGCGCGCGCAATGGCGGACGACACGCCGCCGCCGACCGCGCCGGCCGAGAGCATCTGCATCATCATCACAAAGGGGAACACCAGAGCCAGGCCCGCGAGCGGTTCGGTGCCGAGGCGGCCGACATAGTGCGTGTCGGCGATGCTCACTGCCGACTGAAACAACACCAGCACTACGCCTGGCCAGGCGAGGCGCCATACGCTGGCGAGGATCGGCGCGCCGAGCAGCGCGGAGCGCACCGGCACAGCGGCGGTGGGAGGTGAATCAGTCAACGCATGCAGGCCAGAGAGCCGCCTCCACCAACGATTTCCAATGCAATATGTCCAACAATGGCTTGCACCAACGCTTTCCAGCCTATCAAGGTATCGGTGCTGGTGACACTGCGGCCACCACCGCCGCGGCTGCGACTGCCTCAGCCGGTTTGCGCGCGCTCCCGGTCCAGCGCTGCACCGTCTTCACGGCACGATCCATGTAGAGATAAATCACCGGCGTCAGATACAGCGTGAGGAACTGCGACACCACCAGCCCGCCGACCACCGCCATGCCGAGCGGCACGCGCGTCTCGCCGCCTTCGCCGATGCCCATGGCAATCGGCAGGATGCCGGCCAGCGCCGCCATGGTGGTCATCATGATCGGGCGGAAGCGGATCACGCAGGCCTGATAAATCGCTTCGGCAGCAGGGGTGCCTTCGCCGCGCTCCTTCTCGATGGCGAAGTCGATCATCATGATCGCGTTTTTCTTAACGATGCCGATCAGCATGATGACGCCGACGAAGGCATACAGGGACAAATCGATCTTGAACAAATACAGCGTGAGCAACGCGCCCATGCCGGCCGAGGGCAGGCCCGACAAAATCGTGAGCGGATGAATGAAGCTCTCATACAAAATGCCGAGCACGATGTAGATCACCAGAATCGCGACCAGCAGCAACACGCCCATGCCCTGCAGCGAATCCTGGAAAGCCTGCGCGCTCCCCTGGAAATAACCGTTCATCGAGGCCGGCATGGCCATTTCGCGCTCGGCGGCACGCACGCGATCCACCGCATCGCCCAGCGCCACCCCTTCGGCGAGGTTGAACGAAATGGTGACCGAGGGCAATTGGCCGGAGTGGTTGACGGTGAGCACCTGGTTCTTGCGCGTCACGCGCGCCACGGCATCGAGCGGCACCAGTTTGCCCTGGCTTGAGCGCACATAAATTTTCGACAACGCGGCTGGGTCATTCTGAAACTCGGGCGCGACTTCGAGGATCACCTGATACTGCGCCGTGGTGCCGTAGATGGTGGAGACCTGGCGCGTCGAAAACGAGCTGGTCAGCGCATCTTGCACCTGGCCCACGGTAAGGCCTAGTTGCGGCAGCTTGTCGCGGTCGATGTCGAGCGTGACCGTGGGGCTGTTGTTGAACAGGTTGGACGACACATCCTGCAAGCCGTCGATCTTGCGAAAGCGCGCGAGGAACTTGCCTGACCAGTCGTACAACTCGTCGAGGTCGCTGCCCTGCAAGGTGTACTGGTACTGCGCCGAGGTAAGCAGGCCGCCGATGCGGATCGGCGGCGGGTTTTGAAACGCGACGCGAATGCCCGGCACGCCCGCCGTCTTGCCGCGCAGGCGCGCGATGATCTCGGCCGGTTTGGCCTTGCGCTCCGAGAGCGGTTTCAAGCGGACAAACATGGTGCCGTTGTTGGAAGTCGCGCGCGGGCCGCCCGCACCCACCGTCGAGTTGACCGCAAACACGTCCGGGTCTTGCGCGACGATTTCGGCAACGCGAATCTGGCGTTCGGACATGGCGGCAAACGAGGTGTCCTGCCCGCCCTCGGTGAAGCCGATGATGAAGCCGGTGTCGCCGGCCGGCAAAAACTCTTTCGGCACCTGCGTGTAGAGCCAGGCGGTGGCGCCAAAGGTGGCGAGGAATACCACGAACACGACGGCATGATTGCGCAATGCCCACTTGAGCGAGCCATCGTAGGCCTTGAACATCACCTCGTAGCCGTGTTCGAACGCATTGAACAGCCAGCCGTGTTTCTCACCCTTATGCGAGCGCACGAAGCGGCTGCACATCATCGGCGTCAGCGTCAGCGACACAAAGGCCGACACCAGAATCGCCGCGCAAATGGTCACCGCAAACTCGTGCAGCAGGCGCCCGACGATGCCGCTCATGAACATCACCGGGATGAACACGGCGATCAACGAAAGCGTCATCGAGATGATGGTGAAGCCGATTTCCTTCGAGCCTTTGAGCGCGGCCTCCATCGGCGCCATGCCGTCTTCGATGTGGCGCACGATGTTCTCCAGCATGACGATGGCGTCGTCGACCACAAAGCCCACGGCGAGTGTCAAGGCCAGTAGCGACAGGTTGTCGAGGCTATAGCCAAGCGCATGCATCAGCGCGAAGGTGCCGATCACCGAAATCGGCAACGCCACCGAGGGAATCAGGGTCGCCGACAGATTGCGCAGGAACAAAAAGATCACCAGCACCACCAGGCAGGCGGCGAGCAGCAGGGTGAACTTCACGTCATGAATCGCAGCGCGGATCGACAGGGTGCGGTCAAAGAAAAT
>JANNCZ010000644.1:0-2080 GCA_031387185.1 Burkholderiales bacterium | reverse complement strand
GGATACCACTTGCCCTGGCCGTAGTGCAACAGGCCGCGCGGCGCGTAGCGCGATTTGAGTTTGGTCAGCAGGCTGGCGCCAAGGCGGCGCTTGGTAGGGCCGAGGGCGGCGGTATTCCACTCTACGCCATCGCGGTCATCGACCGATACGAAGGTGGGTTCACCGCCTTGGGTCAGGCGTACGTCGCTCTTCTTGAGGTCAGCGTCAATGCGCGCGCCGAGGGCGTCGATCTCGCTCCACTGCTCTTCGGTATAGGGTTTGGTGACGCGCGGCGCTTCCCATACGCGCTCGACCTTCATCGAGTGGGAAAACGTGACTTCGCATTCTTCCAGGCCGCCGCTGATGGGTGCGGCCGAAGAGGGGGCGGGTGAGCACGCCAGCGGAATGTGGCCTTCGCCGGCCAGCAAACCCGAGGTCGGATCCAGTCCGATCCAGCCGGCGCCCGGCAAAAATACTTCGCACCACGCGTGCAGATCGGTGAAGTCAACTTCCGATCCCGAGGGGCCGTCAAGCGATTTGACGTCGGGTTTTAACTGGATCAGATAGCCCGACACAAACCGCGCAGCCAACCCGAGATGACGCATCACCTGCACCAGCAGCCAGCCGGTGTCGCGGCACGAGCCCGATGCCATCTCCAGCGTTTTTTCCGGTGACTGCACACCCGGCTCCATACGCACCAAGTACTGGATGTCGCGTTGCAGTCGCTGGTTCACCATCACCAGGAAGTCGTTGGTCTGCATCCTTTTTTTGGTGACCTCAGCCTTGATCTCCTGCAGGTATTGCTTGAACCGCGGTTTGGGCGGCGTGGTGGCCAGGTAGGCGCTAAGTTCGCGCGCCAAATCCGGCACATATTTAAATGGGCTGTACTCGGCACCCGGATCGACAAAGAAATCGAAGGGGTTGAGCACCGACATTTCGGCCACCAGATCGATTTCGATGCGCAGTTCGGTGGTTTTTTCCGGAAAACTCAGGCGCGCCAGGTAGTTGGACTGCGGATCCTGCTGCCAGTTGATGAAATGCTCGACCGGTGTCACATTCATCGAGTACGACAGGATGCGCGTGCGGCTGTGCGGGGCCGGGCGCAGGCGCACCACTTGCGGGCCGAGATTGATGCGGCGGTCGTAGGTGTAGTGCGTAACGTGGTTGAGGGCGACGTGGATCGACAAGAGTTGCTCCTGAATGTGTTGTTGCGGTTGCAGTGCGATGGGGCTGCTGCCAATCTGGTCTGCCGAAGCAGTTGTTCGACGCCACCATACAACGAACGCAATTATTGCGCCAGCCGCGACGATATTCGACCGTTTTCCATGCCAATAGCGAGGATGCTGCGCGCTGCGTTCTGACGGTACCATACGCCTGTTGTCCCTTCCTGCTTACCTCTCCTTCTCATGACTTACTGTGTGGCGATCCGCAATCAGGCGGGTCTGGTGTTTCTCTCCGACTCACGTACCAACGCCGGCGTTGATCAGATCAACATCTTTCGCAAGATGCATGTGTTCGAGGTGCCCGGCGAACGTGTGATGGTGCTGCTCACGGCAGGCAATCTGTCGATCAGCCAGTCGGTGGCGAGCAGCCTGCGCATGTCGATGCAAAACACCGGTGAGAAAAGTCTGGCCTCGTGCCCCAACATGTTTTCGGCGGCCAAACTGGTGGGCGAGTCGATCCGCAAAGTGCATCAGCGTGACGCGGAGTCGCTCAAGGATTTCGGTATTGAGTTCAATGTCAGCGTGGTGTTTGGCGGGCAGATCAAGGGCGAAGCGCCGCGCCTGTTCAGCCATTACGCGGCCGGCAATTTCATTGAGGCCAGCGATGAGACCCCGTATTTCCAGATCGGCGAGTCCAAGTACGGCAAGCCGATTCTCGATCGCGTGATTGAAGGCCGCCTGTCGCTCGAAGAAGTCGCCAAGTGCGCGCTAATCTCGATGGATTCGACCATCAAGTCGAATCTGTCAGTCGGTCTGCCACTCGATTTGCTGTGCTACGAGCGCGATGCCCTGTGCGTGAAGAAGCACAAGCTGATCGACGCCAGAGACGAATATTTCGCGTCCATCCGCGGACGCTGGGCCGATCAGCTCAAGAAGGT
>JANNCZ010000622.1:0-3094 GCA_031387185.1 Burkholderiales bacterium | reverse complement strand
GGCAATGTGGGTCGGCTCGTCGCCGGTCACATCCGAGATCACCAGCGACAAGATGCGCGCCTGGCACATCGCGGCGAGCTTGCCGCCCTGAATCAGCGAGAGGTGCTTGCGCACCACGTTCATGTCCTGGATTGGCGCGCCGCACCGTAGCAGCTCGCGCGTGGTGGCTTTGAGGTCGTCCATCGAGATCGACTCGACTGGCAGCGCGAGCAGGCTGGAGCCGCCACCGGAGACGAGGGCGAGCAGCAGGTCATCGGGGCCGAGTGCTTGCACACGCTGCATGATTTCACGTGCGGCGGCTTCGCCAGATTCGTCGGGCACCGGGTGGCCGGCCTCGACGATGCGGATGCGTTTGAGCACCTCGCCGCCGCTGTAGCCGTGCGCGTAGCGGGTGATGACGAGGCCTTCGAGTAATCGGTTCGCGGGCCAGTGTTGCTCCACTGCCTTCGCCATCGATGCCGCAGCCTTGCCCGCGCCGATGACCAATGTCTTGCGCTGGCTCTTACCTATCGCTTCCGTAGTCAGACCCTGCAAATGCGGCGGCACGATCTTGAGCGGGTCGGCGGCAGCAACAGCGGCGTAGTAACTTTGCAGCAGGAGTTCTGTCGGATTCATCAGGCAATTTTAATCGCCGGTGCCGGGTGAACCGCCGCCAAATGAAAAGTGGCATGGAGGCGTTGCCGTGATTAACCACACAGTTACAATTATCTGATGGTCACAAGAAAACCCGCCAAGCCCGTCAAGCGCGCCAAGCCGCCGCCGGCGCCACTCACGCGCGACCCCGAGCGCACACGCGCACGCATCCTCGATGCAGCGCGAGACGAATTCGCCGCACACGGCCTCGGCGGCGCGCGGGTTGACCGCATCGCTGCCAGCGCCGGCGCCAACAAGCGCATGCTGTATTACTACTTCGGCAACAAGGACGACTTGTTCCTCGCTGTGCTCGAAGGCGCCTACGCGCACATTCGCGAGGCCGAGAAGGCTCTGCACCTGACCGAGATCGAACCGCCCGAGGCCATCCGCCGCCTGATCGCCTTCACTTGGGAGTATTACCTCGATCATCCGGAGTTCATGACCCTGCTCAACAGCGCCAACCTGCATCAAGCGCGGCACCTGAAAAAATCAACCAAGGTGCTCAGCATGCACTCGCCGTTTGTGGCGATGATCGACGAGGTGCTGCAACGCGGGCGCAATACCGGTGTGTTCCGTGCCGGGGTAGACCCGGTGCAGTTGTACATTTCAATTGCCGCGCTGACTTACTTTTATCTCGGCAACAAGTTCACGCTGTCGGTAATTTTCGCACGCGATTTATTGTCGCCGCGCGCCAAGGCCGAGCGCCTCGCGCACATGAGCGATTTGGTGCTGGGCTATTTGTTCAAGACCTGATGGATTGGCATCTTCGTCCGCTGCCCATCGTCCGCCGTCCATCGTCAAACGAGATCAACACACTCCTGGAACCTGCCTCATGCGTAGTGCAATTGCCTTGCTGGCCTTGGCCATTTTCATCAGCGGCTGCGCGCAGCGCCGTGCGCCGCCTGCCGAGCCCGCCCCGGCCCCTGCCCCGTCCGCGCCTGTGACACCACCGGTTGTCACCGCGTCAGTCGCGCGGACGCTCGACCTGTACAAAGTTGAAGTGGCGCAGCGCATTTATGCAGCCAGCAGCGACATTTCGGCCGGGCGCCCGCAGGATCTGCTGCGTGCCGTGATCGTGCTCAGCATCGTGCTCGACCGCAATGGCCAGCCCTCGCGCGTTTCGATTCAACGCACCCCTGGCGATCCCGAGGCCGAGCAGCGCGCAATTCAAAGCGTGCAGCGCGGTGCGCCTTACCCGCGTCCATCGAATGCCGTGTTGCGCGGCGCGAGCGGCATCGAGTTTTCCGAAACCTGGTTGTTCAACGACGATGGCCGATTTCAATTGCGCTCGCTGGCGCAGACCCAGGCGGGGGGCTGACATGCTGTTGTGCTCGATGCCGATGCCGATGCCGGCGTCGATGTCGATGTCGATACTGATGGCGATGCCGATGCCCGCGCGCGCCGCTTGAGCGCAGGTCTGGCACTGCCGCTCTCCACTGACCATAATGCAATTCTCACTTTGCAATGAAGTGCTCGCGCCGTTGCCATTTGCGGAGCAATGCCGCGTGGCCGCTGCGCTCGGCTATGCCGGGCTGGAGGTCGCGCCCTTCACGGTAAGCGATGATCCCGCCACGATGACCGATGCAGAATGCATGGCACTGCAACGCACCGCGGCTGACCATGGCCTCGTCATCACCGGCCTGCACTGGTTGCTGGTCAAGCCGGACGGCTTGTCGATCACCTCGCCCGATGCCGCAGTGCGCGCACCCACGGTTGCATTCATGCGGCGGCTGTGCGAGCTGTGCGCAGCGATGGGCGGCACCTACCTGGTACACGGCTCGCCGAAGCAGCGCATGATCACGCCGGGTGAGAGCAAAGAGACAGCACTCGCACGCGCGCAGGAGACCTTCGCTGCCGCAGGTGAAGCAGCACGTGCCAACCACGTCACCTATTGCATCGAGCCACTGTCGCGCGATCAAACGCCACTCATCAACACGGTGGCGGAGGCAGCGGGCGTCGTGCGCGGCATTTACCCAGATGAAATCAGCCCGCCGTTGCGCACCATGATTGATACCAGTTCGGCCGGGCTGACCGAAACCGAGTCCGTCGCCACGCTCATCGCCCGCTGGCTGCCCACCGGCCTGATTGGCCACGTGCAGCTCAACGACCCGAACCGGCGCGGCCCCGGCCAAGGTGCGATGCAGTTTGGCCCCATCCTGAAAGCCTTGGTGGAAGCGGGTTTCCGTGGCATGCCTGCCGTGGAGCCGTTTGAGTATGTGCCCGATGGCGTTGGCTGCGCCGGGCACGCCATCGGCTATTTGCGCGGGCTGACCGAGGCAAGTCGCTAGCCGCCTCTCAGGTCGTCACGCCTTCATACAAGTCGCGCCCCCTGGCGAGCGCGCGGATCTTGGCATCGGCAATGCCGCGCTTCAACATCCAGAAGCCGCAGTCGGGGTGGATGTATTTGACGCGGCCGGTGCCGAGTACTTTTTCGGCATGCTCGATCGAGCGCGCGATCTGC
>JANNCZ010000614.1:0-7754 GCA_031387185.1 Burkholderiales bacterium | reverse complement strand
GGGACGGTTGAGCGTGTTGCGATCCATGCGCCCCATGTAATGCGGGAAGTAGCCGCCGCCGTGCGCCATCACCACTTTCAACTCCGGGTGGCGCGTCATCACGCCTTCATAGATCAGCGACGCCATCGCGCGGGTTTCTTCAATCGATTGCCCCAGAGAGTTCCACATCGCGTAGCGCTGAAACCACGGGTCGCGCGCACCTTCAGGGTGAATCCATACCGGGATGCCGCGTGCCGCCACCGCCCCCCAAAACGGCGCGAACACCGGGTCGCCCACGTAGGCGCCGTGGTAGCTCGACGCAATGTTGGCAACCTTGAGTCCGAGCGTGGTGAAGCAGCGCGTGAGCTCGCTCAGGGCCAGAGCGACATCCTGCAAAGGCAACACCATGCTGCCGATGAAGCGATGCGGATACTGCGCCATCCAGGCGGCGGCCTGATCGTTGCAGCGCTGGCATAGCGCGAGATCAATCTGTGGCGCGGCCCACGAAGTGCCTTGCAACACCGTGCTGGCAGTGACCACGGCCATGTCGATGCCGCGCGTGTCCATGTCTTCGATTTCCAGGGCGGGGTCGAACATGCGTGCCATCAGGCTTTGCGCACCGGGGCGCGGCGCGCTGGCGGGTGTTGCGCCGAAGCCGGTGAACACCGTCTTGTTGGTCGAGGCCTTGAAGACTTCCGGCTCCAGCATATGGGCATGAAAGTCGATGACGGGGGTGCGGTTGGTGCTGGCAGACATGCGAGTTTGATGGGTTACAGGGAGCCTTGCGGCGGCGGCGGCGCCGGTGTGATCGCCGGCAAGATTAATTGTTGGGTTTGATTCCGGCTTTCAGCGCCACCTCTTTCCAACGCGCAATCTCGGCGGCCATTTGCGCGCCAAGCTCGGCGCCGCTGGCGCCGCCGGCGTTGATGGTGAGGGTATTGAAGCGCTGCAACACATCGGGCGACTTCAAGGCCTTGTTCAATTCGTCTTCGAGTTTCTTCACGATCGCAGCGGGCGTGCCGGCCGGCGCGAATAGGCCTCCCCACAACTGCACATCGACTTGCGCGTAGCCGGCTTCTGCCATGGTCGGCAACTCGGGGAAAGCGCTCATGCGTTTCGGTGCAGTGACCGCGAGGCCTCGCACTTTGCCGCCACGGATCGCGGCGGAAGCCGGCCCCGCGTCGGCAAAAGTTGTCAGCACGTCGCCCGCGATCACCGCGGCGACCGATTCATTGGTGCCCTTGTAGGTGATGTTCTGCAGATTGGTACCGGCGTGCAGATTGAACAGCTCCGAGGTCAGTTGAAACACCGTCGTACTCGCCGCGTAGTTGGCGCGGGCCGGGTTGGCGCGGGCAAAGTCGGCCAGCTCGCGCATGGTCTTGATGGGCGTCGCCGAATTGACCACTGCGATCATGGGAAAGTTGGCGACCATGCCCACTGGCACGTAGTCCCTGACTGACGAGTAGGGCAATTTGGTGAACATCACCGGGTTGAACACCATCGGGCCGGAGGGCGCAATGGTCAGGGTGTAGCCATCGGGCGCGGCCTTGGCGACGAATTCAGCGGCAATGATGCCGGACGAGCCGGGCTTGTTCTCGACCAGGACCGGCTGGCCCATGTTCTCGCCCATTTTTTGCGCGACCACGCGCGCGATCACATCGATGCCGCCGCCGGCAGCCAGGCCGATGACAATGCGCACCGGCTTGGACGGATAGTTGCGCGCGTCGTCCTGCGCCTGGGCTGCGCCGGTAGCGGCGAGCATCACCATCGCACTGCACAGCGTGCGCAGGGGAGTCCGCAAAGAGCAATACGGCGGGGTCATGTGGCGGCTCCTGATGGTGAAGAGGCACGCAGTTTAGCTTTGTCAGCGGCGTGAGCGTGCGCATGGTGCGCGCATGCTGCGCGCAACGAACGGCAGACCGTTGGCAGTGGCTTGGTCAGCAGGGCTGCGAAAGCGGGCGCCCGTTGTTGCACGGACGCATCGGCACCACTACTTTGAGAGGAGAAATGCCTGATTTTTGCCTCACTGTGAGCATATACATGTCATGATTCGGGTGCAGACTCACTGTGCTCCTCGCTGCTCCTGCGTTCCTCAACTTCTTCTGCTTCTTAGACCGCTTCGTTCATCAGGGTTTCCATTTTTCTCATGCACTTCCCGCATCGTTTTACCGTCGCCTTCCTGCTCGTTCTGGCCGGCTTTTCAACTGCTGCGGCGGATGCCCCGCGCGCTGGCGGCACGTCCCCTGCAGCGGCGGCATGTATCGCCCCCGGCGTGCCGTCTGCCGAGTCAGCCGCCCTCATGGCTGCAAGTGCACGCCTCTTGGCCGGCCTGCCGGCGATTGGCACGCATGGGCGTGAAATCAGCGCAACGCCATTCTGGAACGCCCACGCCACCGAGATGAGCCAGGTCTGGCGCCGCGTCAGCAACGGCCCGCTGGCGCTCTGGCGCAGCTTTGCGGCGCGCGAGATCGACCGTCTCGACGGTGCGCACGCTGCGCTCTATTACCCGTTTAGCGGGCCTGATTTTGTCTATGCCCACACCTTGTTTCCGCACGCGCCGCGCTATTTGCTGGTGGGCCTTGAGCCACCCGGTGATGCTCCTCACTGGGACGCGATGAGTGAGGCGCAAGCAGGCGCCAGCCTCACCCAATTGCGCCAGTCGATGGCCTCCTTGATGCGCCTCAGTTTTTTCCTCACCAACAACATGAAGCGTGACCTCAAGCGTGGCCAGTTGCAGGGTGTGGCGCCGGTGCTGATGGCGATGGCGGCGCGCAGCGGCTTTGACGTGCAGGCCGTTGACCCGGTGCATCTGGATCAGACCGGTGCATTGTGCATGGGTGCGCTGAAAGGCGCGCGCACCAACGGTGTCCGGCTGCTGCTCGCGGCGCCGGCCGGCAGCACGGGGGTGCTGCCGCCGCGCGAACTGGTGTACCTCAATGTCGATCTCGAAGACAAGGCGCTGGTCAAAACGCCGGAGTTCGAACGCCATGTGCGCCGCCTCGGCCCCGGCCCGGTGTTTCTCAAATCGGCGTCTTACCTGATGCACAAAAATTACTTCAGCCAGTCGCGCAAGCTGGTGTTGGAGCGTGCGAAGTTCGTGCTGCAGGATGACTCCGGCATCCCCTACCGCGCCTATCTGCCGGCCGAGTGGAGCGGCAAGTTTTATGGCTCTTACGTGCAGCCCATCGGCATGTTCAAAAGCTGGACCCAACCCTCATTGCGCGAGGCCTATAAGGGGCATGCATTGCCGCTCGATACCGGCATTGGCTATAGCCACCGGCGTGGCACCAGCAATCTGCAATTGTTCGAGCGCCGCCCGCCCAAGGTGGCGATGCAGTGAACCGGCGGCGCTTCGCAGCAGCGCTGGGCGGTGGCGCGGCAGCGTGGCAATGGCCGCTGGCGCGCAACGCGAACGCTGCAAGCCAACCCACTGCGAAGCCGCTCGGCAGTTCCATGGCGCAGCCAGTACGCGATCCATTGGTTGCCATGCGTGCCGCCATGCAGACGGCGGGTGCGCCGTTCGATGCGGTGTGGCGTGACCCACGGTTTGAGCTGCAAGTCATCTACACGCGCATTGAGCGCCGGGCACCGGCATCGACCGCTGCTTCGATCGGCACTTCCGGGGCGGCGCCAGCACCGGTACTGACGCCGCATCGCTTTGGCGTTGCGCCGCAGCGCTGGTGGGCACCGGCGAGTTTGGTCAAGCTGCCAGTGGCGGCGCTGGCGCTGGAGCGCGTGAGTGAGTTGGCCGCACGCGGCGCGAAAGGGTTGACGCGCGACACGCCGTTCGCGTTGCGCAGCGCCATGCGCTGTGTGCAGGTCTCTGCCGCCGAGCGCGAATCAGTGGCGCGGGCAATCCGCCGCATGTTCGTCGTGAGCGAGAACGAATCATTCAACCGGCTCTACGAAATGCTTGGCCAGAACCGCATCCACCAACGGTTTGCGGCGATGGGCCTGGCGCACAGCCGGGTCATTAACCGTATCGCACCGTGTTCACCGGCCGACAACCGGATCACCGGCGCGGTCGAATTTCTCGACGCCGGGGAGCGCGTGCTGGCGCGCATCGAAGGCGAAACGGCGCAAGAGCTGCGCCGCTTTCCGCACGGCAAAGCGCTCAAGGGCAGTGCCTGGGTCGAAGGCGGCAAGACGATAGCCGGGCCGCATGATTTTTCTGACCGCAACTTCATCCCGCTCGACGATGCGCACCGCATGCTGATTGCGCTGGTCATGCCCGAGGCGCTGCCGCTGGCGCAGCGCTTTGCGCTCGACGATGACGCACTTATTTTTCTGCGCCAGTGCATGGGCATGCTGCCTGCCGAGTGCCCTGATCCCCTCTACGACGCGCGTGATTTTCCGGAGACTTATTCCAAATATTTGTTGGGTGGTTCGGGCCTGGCGCCACTGCCGCCCCAGGTGCGGTCATTCAACAAGGTCGGGCGCTCATTTGGCTATTTGTCGGACTGCGCCTACGTGGTGGACGCCGCGCGCGGTGCGGAGTTCTTTCTCTCGGCCTCGCTGTACGTCAACGAAGACGACGTGCTCAACGATGGCCGCTATGAATACAAAGAGACAGGCTGGCCCTTTCTTGCCGCGCTCGGGCGTGCCGCGCTCGAAGTTGATGCCGCACGGCCGCGTGCGCAGCCCTCTGTGCGGCTGGGAGCGGACGGGCGTTTTGCGCAGTGATGCGCCGTTGAGGGGTGGGGCACCACCTGCCGATGATTTGGCGTGGCGCCGTTGTTGATTTGACGTCGCCCTGTTGTTCAGGCTGCGCGTGCCTGCATCCCTGCAAGCAATGTTTGTTCGGCGGCCAGCCTGCTGCGCAGGGCAGCAAGTGCGCTGACCTCGGCGCGCGCGCGCGCGCTGGCTGCAGCGTGGCTGGCTTCGCACAGCCGCGCCGCTTGTTCGGCCGCGTGGGTGCGCACCCGTTCCATGCGCGCTAGCGCAACTTGAGCCACAGCGTGCTGTTGTATGGCATCCGCCGCAGCACGGCGCAGCCGGTTGCGCTCGCGCAATTCATCGACAGATTTGCGCAGCCCGGCTGCCTGTGCCGCGAGGGCGGCGTGGGCTGCTGCTTCGAGGGCGCTGCGCTCCTGCAGCAGGCGGGTGCGCGCGGATTGCGCTTCGATGCGACCCAAGGTGGCGGCGTGCGCTGCGCGCTCTGCCTCGTGGCGCGCGGTGAGTGCCACGCTGGCAGCGCCATCGGCCGCGGCTTGTTGCTGTGCCTGCGTGGCGGCGGTTTGCTCTGCGGCGATGCGGGTTTCGGCGTGCAGGCGCGCGTGGCTTTCCTGCTCGGCACGCTCGAACGCAGCGGCTTGCAGTGCGCGTTCGGCGGCGATGCGCTCGCCGGTTGCGGTGATCATGCGCTGTTCCATGTCGCAGCGCGCCTGGGCCGTTTCACACGCCAATTGCTCCGTGCGGGTGCGCTGAGCCGCTGCCTGGTGCAGGGCTGCCTCGGCATCGATGCGCTGACGCAGCGCGGCGGCAGCGCTCGCAGCGGCACCGGCCCGCGCACCGGCGAGGGCGGCGAGTTCGCCTTCGAGTTCGGCCAACGCATGCGCTTCGGTCTGTGCCCGCAGTTCTGCAGTACTACGCCGGGTGACGTGATCGAACGCGTCCTGCTCGAGTTGCAAACGACCGGTGGCACGATTGTGCGCGCGCGCGGCTGCCTCGTCGTGGCTGAACGCCCACGGGGCGCCGGCGGCATGTTTCATTGCTGCCGGTGCAGTCTCGTCACCGGTCGCAACGCGCGTCGTGTGCTGCGCGTTCGATTCAGCCTTGACCTGTGCAATCGCTTCGCAAATGGCGGCAAGACGCGCTTCTTCTTGGGCTGTCGCCGAGAACGCGACGCGCAGGGGGGCGGGCTTGCGAAGCGCTTGTGTCATGGGAGTGGCCGCAGGCAAAAAGGGAGAGCGCCCATTATTCCCACCCGGCAGACGCCAAAGCCTCTGAAGAAGCGGGGGAAAAGCGCGTTGTTTGCGCTCTGTCAATACTGTTATGCTTTGAGGTTCCGGTCGCGCCACGCCACGTCGCATGCACGGGCCGCGCCTCTCACTTCATTTTTCTTCCCTTTTTTTCGGAGCCTCTGACCATGGATCGCATCGACCCCAAACACCTCGCGCAAGAATACAAAGATGTGCAACTGCTGATCGACGGCCAATGGCGCGCCGGTTCGGGCGGGCGCACCATCGATGTGCTCAACCCTGCTACCGGCGCCAAGATTGGCACCGTGGCCCGCGCCGAAAAGGCCGACCTCGACGCTGCGCTCGCCGCCGTCGACAAGGGCTTCAAGACCTGGCGCAAGGTCTCTGCTTACGACCGCTACAAGATCATGCGCAAGGCCGCCGACCTGATGCGCGAGCGTGCCGACAGCATCGCGCGGCTGATGACGATGGAGCAGGGCAAGCCCTTCGCCGAAGCCAGGCTTGAAACCATGCTCGCCGGGGACCTGATCGACTGGTTTGCCGAAGAAGGCCGCCGTGCCTACGGGCGTATCGTACCCGCGCGTGCCGAGGGCATTCAGCAACTGGTGTTCAAGGAGCCGGTCGGCCCGGTCGCGGCCTTCACGCCCTGGAACTTCCCGATCAATCAGGTGGTGCGCAAGCTCTCGGCCGCACTCGCCACCGGCTGCTCGATCATCGTCAAGGCCCCCGAGGAAACGCCGGCCGCGCCGGCTGCATTGCTGCAGGCCTTTGTCGACGCCGGCGTGCCGGCCGGTGTGATCAATCTGGTCTACGGCGTGCCGTCGGAAATATCGGAGTATCTGATTCCGCATCCGATCATCCGCAAGATCACGTTCACCGGTTCGACCGCGGTGGGCAAACAGCTTGCGGCCCTCGCCGGCCTGCACATGAAGCGTGCCACCATGGAACTGGGCGGCCATGCGGTAGCCATCGTGTTTGATGATGCGGATATTGACCGCGCCGCAACGCTGCTCGCAGGCGCGAAATTCCGCAACGCCGGCCAGGTGTGCATTTCGCCGACGCGCTTTCTGGTGCAGGAAAAAGCCTACGACCGCTTCGTCGAAAAATTCACGGCCGCGGCCAAGGCGCTCAAAGTCGGCAACGGTCTCGAAGAGGGTGTGACCATGGGCCCACTGGCCAATGCACGCAGGGTCGCGGCGATGGAACGCATCGTCGCTGACGCGACGGCCAACGGCGCTACGCTCGCCACCGGCGGCAAGCGCATCGGCGACAAAGGCAACTTCTTCGAACCGACCGTGCTGACCGGCTTCACCACCGAAGCGCGCATCCTGCACGAAGAGCCGTTTGGACCGGTTACGCCGATCGCCCGTTTCGCCACCTTTGACGACGCGGTCAAGGAAGGCAACCGCCTCAGCTATGGCCTTGCCGCCTATGCCTATACCTCGTCGCTCAAGACCGCCACCGCGATTGGCGCTGCGCTCGAGAGCGGCATGGTGTCGATCAACCATCATGGCCTGGGGATGCCGGAGATTCCGTTTGGCGGCATCAAGGATTCGGGCTACGGCTCGGAGGGCGGTTCCGAGGCGATTGAGTCGTATCTGAACGTCAAGGTGGTGTCGCAGATGTCGGTGTAGCGCTTTCACGCACGCCGATGCGGCAATTGCTTGAGATCAGACAAGGCCACCTTCGCGGTGGCCTTGTCTTGTATGTGCCTTGAGAACTTTTTGAGAGAGTGCAAAATGTTGATCGCCAGGAAATGGATAGTGGCGTTGAGTGCAGTGTGCTGCTGCCTGCCGTTCGCGGCGCGCGCGCAAGCGCCCGCAGGAACCTCGGCCCAGGCTGCTGCCTTCCCGT
>JANNCZ010000594.1:0-4839 GCA_031387185.1 Burkholderiales bacterium | reverse complement strand
CACCACGCGGCCCCACACTTCGAAGTCGCGTTTCATCGCAGCGGCGAACTGCTCGGGGCTGGTGTCGACCGTCTGCAAGCCGATATCGTTGATGCGCGCGCTCACGTCGGGCAGCTTGAGAATGCGCGCGACCTCGGCGCCGAGTTTGGTGGTGACTTCGCGCGGCGCGTTGGCCGGCAGCAGCATGCCAAACCAGCCTGAAGCTTCGAAGTCTTTGAGGCCCTGTTCGGCGAAGGTTGGTACGTCGGGCAGCGCGGCATAGCGGCGGGTGCCCGAGATGGTGAGGAACTTCATGCGGCCGGAAGCGAGATGCGGACGCGCGGAAGTCAGATCAATGAAGCCGGCCGGCACCTGCCCGCCCATCAGGTCGGTGGCCAGGGGTGCGCCGCCCTTGTAGGGCACATGGGTGAGCTTCAAGCCGGTCTGCAGGTTGAACAATTCGCCATGCAGATGCGAGGTGGTGCCGGTGCCAAAAGACCCGTAGCTGCCGTACTTGGTTACGCCGGACTTGGCGAGCGCAATGAATTCCTTGAGGCTGTTGGCCGGTGAATTGGCGGGCACCGCGAAGAGGTTGGACGAGAGCGCGAGTTGCGCCACGGGCGCGAAGTCCCTGAACACGTCATATGGCAACTTGGGGTTGAGGTGCGGCATCTGCACCAGGGTCGTGATGCCGATCAACACGGTGTAGCCATCGGGCGCGGCTTTGGCGACGAGGTCGTTGCCCAGAATGCCGCTCGCGCCGGCGCGATTTTCCACCACCACTTGCTGGCCCCAGGCTTCGGTGAGCCTGGCGCCGATCATGCGCGCGATGATATCGGTGCCACCGCCGGCCGGGTAGGGGACGATGAAGCGGATCGGTTTGTTCGGGTAGGGCTGTGCCAGCGCCCCGGCCGGTGCCAATGCACTGAGCGCCAGTGCAAACAGTCCAGTGGCCCAAGCGATGATTTTCTGCATTTGATTTCCCTTGTCGGCGGCAGTTTGATGGCACGCAGTTTACCCAGATCATCTGGGTCGGCACGTCCCATACTTCCCGCTGAATGCGCGCTGTTGGGGGATGTTATGATCGATAGATACTTATTAATACAAACAGGAGATCGATATGGATACCGTCACACTTTCACCGAAATTTCAGGTGGTCATTCCCCAGGCGGTGCGCCAGGTGCTCGGCCTCGCAGCCGGAGAAAAACTGCATGTCATGCCCTACGCTGGACGGATTGAACTGGTACCTGCACGCAAAATGAAAAGCCTGCGGGGATTCCTCAAAGGCATGGACACCACGCTGGAGCGTGAGGCGGACCGGACGTGAGCCTGAACGTCGTTGATTCGTCCGCATGGCTCGAATACTTTGCCGATACGCCGCGCGCGAAACTCTTTGCAGCAACGATAGAAGATGCGGCAAACCTGATCGTCCCCGCCATCGTGATTTACGAGGTGTGCAAAAAAGTGCGGCGCGAGCGCGGTGAAGATGCAGCGCTGCAAGTGGCGGCGGCGCTGCAATCGGGCAGCGTCACCGATATCGATGGCAGCCTGGCGCTCGAAGCTTCACGCCTGAACATGCCGCTGGCCGACAGCCTGATCTACGCAACGGCGCAGCGCCTGGGCGCAACCGTGTGGACGCAGGACGAAGATTTCCGCGATTTGCCGGGTGTCCGCTATTTCCAGAAATAGCGACTGCCGGTCTGACTGACCGAGTCTTGCACCACGAGCGATTCGGTCTTGTGCCCCAAGGTGCCATCGGAGCTTGGGTCTAATATGGCCGACTAAAAACTACTCAGGAGCGCTGCATCATGTTGAGGAAATTGCTGGCTGGCATCACCGCCTTACTGCTGGCCGCCACCGGAAGCGCTGTGTGTGCGCAAGACAATTATCCGAGCAAACCGGTGCGCATGATCGTGCCCTTCCCCGCGGGCCAGGCCACCGACATCATTGCGCGCCTGATGGCCGACAGCCTGGGCAAAATCTGGGGCCAGCAGGTGGTGGTGGAGAATCGCCCCGGCGTGCCGGGAATGATGGCTGGCCGCGACACCGCTGCCGACGGTTACACCATCACGCTCGGCACCAGCGGCACGCTGGCAGTCAACCCCGGCGTCTACGCCAAGCTCCCCTACGACACCGCGCGCGATTACGCGTTTGTCAGCGGTGGCTCCACGGTGCCGATGATCATCGTCGCCAACCCCGCGTTGCCCTACGGCACGCTCAAGGAGTTGATCGACGCTGCCAAGAAGGAGCCGGGCAAATTCAACATCGGCTACGGCGGCGTCAACAACACGCAGCACCTGACGGGTGAATATTTCAAAGCGCGCGCTGGTGTGGACATGGTAGGGATCAACTACAAAGGCAGCGCAGCCGCCGTTACCGATTTACTCGGCGGCCAGATCCTGCTGCTGGTCGACAGCCTCGCCGCGACGCTGCCGCACATCAAGGCGGGCAAGATCAAGGCGCTGGCGATCACGTCACTGCAACGCGCGCCGCAATTGCCTGACTTGCCTACAGTGGCCGAGCTCGGCTATCCCGGTTTTGAAGGCGTCGGTTGGGCCGGGCTGATCGTGCCCAAAGGCACGCCCCAGGCAATCGTCGAAAAAATCGGTGCCGACGCGCGCCGCGTGTTGAGCGATGCAGCCATGCGCGGCATGGTGGCGGATCGCGGCATGGTGGCTGATCCGCGCGGCCCGAAGGAGTGGGGCGAGTTTGTGAATGCGGAAGTAGCGAAGTGGGGGGCGGTGGCCAAGCAGGCTAACGTCAAGGCCACTGACTGAGTCGCTGCGCGGCACGGTGCGGCAACGCGCAGCTCGCCGACGCTGGCCTGAAACCCTTGTCCACCAACGGCTTCCAAACTACATCGCCTAGGAACCGCTCCCACCAACGCTTTCCGAAGCGATCACTTTCCAAAGGCGTAGTCTCGCCCCGGTGCCGCCGCAAACAGGGCTTGCGTGTATTCATGCCTGGGCGCTCCAAACACCTCACTTGCCGCGCCGTATTCAACCACGCGCCCCTTCGACATCACTGCGACGTGATCGCATACCTGCGCCGCCACGCGCAGATCGTGGGTGATGAACAGCATGGCGAGGTTCATGCGGTCACGGATTTCGTCGAGCAGTTGCAGCACCTGCGCCTGCACTGAGACATCAAGCGCAGACACCGCTTCGTCGGCAATCAGCAACTCGGGCTCCATCGCCAAGGCGCGTGCGATGCAAATGCGCTGGCGCTGGCCACCCGAGAATTGGTGCGGGTAGCGGTCGAGCGCGCTGGCATCGAGGCGCACGGTTTCCATCAACTTGCGCGCACGCTCCAGTGCGTCCCTGCGTGAAATGCCGTAGTTGAGAGGGCCTTCGATAATCGCCTCGCCTACTTTGCGGCGCGGGTTGAGGCTGCGATACGGGTCTTGAAACACAATCTGCACGCGGCGGCGCAGCGGACGCAGGGTACTTGCGCGCATGGTGGCGATTTCGTCGTTGCCCAGGCGCACGCTGCCGCTGGTGGGGTCGATCAGGCGCGCGATGCAGCGTGCCACAGTGGACTTGCCGGAGCCGGATTCGCCGACGATGCCCAGCGTCTGGCCGCGCCGCAATTCGAAGCTCACGTCGGCTGCCGCGTGTACCTCACGCTTCTTGGCGAGGAAACCGCCGCTGGAATAGGTTTTCGCAAGTGCGGTGGTCTTGAGCACAATAGGTGCCGCCGCATCGAGGGCGCGCGCGCGCGGTGTGATGCTTGGTACCGAGGCAATCAGCATCCGGGTGTAAGCATGCTCGGGGCGCGCCAGCAGTTCGGTCTTGGTCTTGGTCTCGACCAAGTCACCCAGGCGCAGCACCGCGACGCGATCGGCGATCTCGGCGACCACGCCGAAGTCGTGCGTGATGAACAACACGCCGGTGCCGTGTTTTTGCTGCAACTCGCGGATCAGTTTCAAAATCTGCGCCTGCGTCGTCACATCAAGCGCCGTGGTTGGCTCATCGGCGATCAGCAGCACCGGCTCCATGATGAGGGCCATCGCGATCATGATGCGTTGGCGCTGCCCGCCCGAGAGCTGGTGCGGGTAGGACGCCATCATGCGCTCCGGATCAGGCAGATGGACTTCTTCGATGATGCGTTTGACACGCGCGGCGCGCTCTTGCGCCGGCAATTGCGTGTGCATGGCCAGCACTTCATCGATTTGTTCATCACAGCGCATGACAGGATTCAACGCCGTCATCGGCTCCTGAAAGATCATCGACATGCGCACGCAGCGCAGTTCGCGCAGGCGATCGGGTGTGGCCTTGAGGATGTCTTCGCCTTCGAGCAGGATTTCGCCGCCGGTGGCTTGCAATTCCTTGGGCGAGAGGCCCATCACCGCATGCGCGATGACTGATTTGCCGGAGCCGGATTCACCTACGAGGCAGACGATCTCGCCGCGATTGACGGTGAGATTGACGTTGGTGACGGCATGCGCACGGTCCGCGCCGCGCGGCAGCGAGATCGAGAGATTGCGAATGTCGAGGCAGGGGCTCATGCTCACACTTTCTTCGCCATCTTGGGGTCCAGAACATCGCGCAATCCATCCCCGAGAATATTTACCGCCAGCACGGTCACCGCCAAAAAGATGCCAGGAAAAAACACGTTGTGCGGGAACTGCTGAAACTGCACCCGGCCCTCGGCCATGATGTTGCCCCAGGTTGGAAAATCGGTCGGCAGGCCCACGCCAAGGAAGGACAAAATCGCCTCGGTCAAAATCGCCGAGGCGCAGACGTAGGTGCCCTGTACGATCAGCGGCGCGACGGTGTTGGGCAGGATGTGGCCGAACATGATTTTGAAGGTGGAGGTGCCGAGCGAGATCGCTGCCTCGACATACGGCTCTTCACGAAT
>JANNCZ010000543.1:0-2442 GCA_031387185.1 Burkholderiales bacterium | reverse complement strand
CTTCGTGATCAACCTCAAGACCGCGAAGGCGATCGGCATCAAGGTGCCGCCGGTGGTGATGTTGCAGGCCGAGCGGGTGATTGAATGAAAAAATCTCTGGTTGCCACCGCAGCCACCGTATATGACCGCGTGCAATCCATCCTGGCGTCGGCGCAGAATCATGCAGCACGCTCTGTCAATACGGCACAGGTGGTAGCCAACTGGCTGATCGGCCGCGAGATCGTGGAGGAACAGCAGCGCGGTGCCACGCGGGCTGGTTATGGTGAAAAGCTCATTGCGCGACTCGCCGGCGAGTTGCGGGCCGATGGTGTGGCCGGATACGGCGAGCTCACCCTGAATCTGTGCCGCCAGTTCTATCTGGGGTATCCGTCCCTGCCGGGACCAGAGATTCTTTACGCACTGCGTAAAGAATTGGAAGAAGCAAAGGTGCACACCAAGATTCGTTACGCAGTGCGTAAACAATTGCCGGCACCAGCAGCCGGACAGCCTGCGCCGCTGGTGCCCCAGATCATTGAGGCGGCACTTGCGGCCCAATCACCATCGGGGCAACCGGGGCAGTCATGGCTGCCGGGCCATCTTCACACCGGACTTTCCTGGACGCACTACCGCGCGCTGCTGCGCATCAGCAAACCTGAAGCCCGCGCGTTTTACGAGATTGAGGCGGTCAACCAGAATTGGAACGCGCGCGAACTGGAGCGCCAGTTTGCCAGCCTGCTCTACGAGCGGCTGGCCAGGAGCCGCGACAAAAAGGGGCTGATGACACTCGCCACCAAGGGCCATCAGGTTCAGACATCGGCAGATGTATTCAAGGACCCGCTGGTCATCGAGTTTCTGGGATTGCCGGAGAGCCATCGCCTGGTTGAGTCAAAGATCGAGGAAGCGCTGATTTCCAACCTTCAGTCATTCCTGCTCGAACTCGGCAAAGGTTTCGCCTTCGTCGCGCGGCAACAGCGGCTGACGCTGGAGGGCGATCATTTCTATGTGGACCTCGTGTTCTATCACACGGTCTTGAAGTGCCATGTGCTGATCGATCTGAAGGTACGCAAGCTCAGTCATCAAGACCTCGGCCAACTTCAGCTCTATGTGAACTACTACGACCGCGAACGCCGCACGACGGGTGACAACCCTACGCTGGGCCTGATCCTGTGTACCGACAAGAACGACACGGCGGTGAAATACACCCTCGGCACCAACCAGAAAAATATCTTCGCCAGCCGCTACCAGTTCCATCTGCCCACCGAGGCTGATCTCGCCGCCGAACTTCGCCGCGAATTGGCGCTGATCCAATTGCCTGATCCCGCCGCTGCGCGAAAACATCCGGGTCAGAAAAAAGCAACCGTGCCCAAAGGGCGTGGTGTATGAACCTCCGCCGCTGCACGGGTTGCGCCATCATGCTGTCCAAGACAGCGATGCACCGTGTCGCCAAGACCCTTGGTACAAGCCATTCTTTAGCGTATTTCAGAGGTAACCTGGCATGAAAAACCGCCGCACACTGATCACCGCTCTCGGCGCCGGCGCGCTCACCACGCCCTTCGCTGCTCTCGCGCAACAGCCCCCCGCTCCTGCGGGAGCGCCGGGAAAAGTCTGGCGCGTCGGCTACCTGGGGCTGGGCAGCCACGCATCCTCCGCCCTCTATGAGACCGAGCTCGCGCAAGGCCTGCGCGAACTCGGCTATGTCGCGGGCGGCAATCTGGTGATCGACGCGCGCTATGCGGATGGTGACTTGAAGCGCCTGCCCGGCCTGGCGGCGGAATTGGTGCAGTTGAAGGCCGATCTGATCGTGGCGGTGGGAAATGACGCCACGCTGGCGGCGCAAGCGGCTACGGCCACGATTCCGATCGTCATGCCAACCACCAGCGACCCGGCCGGCAACGGCATCATTCAGAGCCTGGCGCGGCCCGGCGGCAACGTTACCGGCATCGCGGACCTGTCTGCTGAACTCGGCCCCAAGCGTCTTGAAATGCTGCTCGCCATGATGGCTAGTCCTGCGTCCAGGCCGGCGTCTGGACCAACGGCGGGCCACGGCGCTGATCGTGTCGCCGAATCCTTTTCTCTCTCAGCAGAGCGGCCATATCTCCCGCCTGGCCGCGCAACACCTGCTGCCGGTATCGGCACCCTACCGGGCCTTCGTAGACGCCGGTTGCCTGATGAGCTACGGCGCCGACCTGCTCGATACCTTCCGGCGCTCGGCGATCTTTGTGGACAAGATTTTCAAGGGCCGCAGGCCGGCCGAGTTGCCGGTCGAGCAGCCTGTCAAATATGAACTGGTGATCAACGGCAAGACCGCCAAGGCACTCGGCCTGAAGATTCCGCATTCGCTGTTGATCCTCGCCGACAAGGTGATTGAATGAACCGGCGCGGCAGGCGGGCCGCGATGCCCCTTGACCATCTTCCTGAAACCGTTGGTACAAGCCATTCTTCAGCGTATCTCGGAGGGCCAAT
>JANNCZ010000533.1:0-16065 GCA_031387185.1 Burkholderiales bacterium | reverse complement strand
CCGGCATCGAGGTGTCGACGATGATGAGGCTGGTGCCCTTTGCGCCCTTGGCCGGGTCGGTCTTGGCGACCACGATCACCAAATCGCAATGCCAGCCGTTGGTGATGAAGGTCTTGGAGCCGTTGACGATGTATTTATCGCCCTGTTTCACCGCTGTGGTCTTGATCGCTTGCAGGTCGGAGCCGGCGCCCGGCTCACTCATGGCGATGGCGCTGATCATTTCGCCGCGCGCCATCTTCGGCAGATACTTGGCTTTCAATGCCTCGCTGCCGTAACGATTGAGATAGGGTGCAACGATTTCGGAATGCAGGCCAAAGCCGAGCGACGAACTGTTGGCCGTGGCCTGCTCCTCCATCAACACCACGCTGTAAAGCTTGTCCGCCGCCGCACCGCCATATTGCTCGGGCATGCTCACGCATAAAAAACCATTTGCGCCAGCCTTGAGCCAGACATCGCGATCAACATAGCCCTGATCCATCCAGCGTTCTTCATGCGGCACCACTTCTTCGTGCATGAACCGGCGCACCGAGTCGCGGAAGGTTTCGTGGTCGGGGGTGAACAGGGTGCGGGGGATCATGGCGGGAGCGCGAGTAGAGTCATTGACGACGTTGATGATACGTCAACGACTGCAGATCACAATCTGATACTGCGGCCCCAATACGGCACGCAAATGTGCAGGTCTTACGGCCCGCCCAGTGCGGCGCGAATCGCTTTTTCATACGCGCCCGCTTCGGGCAGATTGGTCGGGGAGCTGAACGCAATCTGCACTTGCTGAATCGTCGTAGTCTTGGGCGCGAGTGTCTCGATATCGCGCGGTCGTCCTGGCTGGATAGCTGGGAGCATCCGCACCGGTAAAAACGTGAGCGAGTTGTTCTTCATTGGATAGCTCGCCAACGTGCTCCCAAGCCGGTCCATGATCTTGTTGTAGACCGCTTCCGGACATGCGAAAAACAGGCCGCTCTGGCACAGGGCTTCGCGTTCGAGCAGATGCCCTTTGTAGATGAGCTGAGGAAGAATCCGCTTGTTCACGTTTTCCCAGTTTGGCCCGGCAGACTTGCCCTTGTGTGCGGTGCCGTTCAGAATCGCTTCGCGCTCGGCACGGTAACTGCCGATCGTATCCATGGTCTGCACTTCGAGGGCCGCAAACTCGACCAGATTCTTGTTTGCATCCAGGCGCGCCAAAATCCAGTCCACAAAGAATCCGCTGCTCTTGCGTCCGCTCACCGGACGGCCCGGCACTCGCAGTTCGCCGCCCCAGCCCTTGCCAAACACGGCGACCAGCGGCGAGCCAGCGGCGCAGTTCGCGCCCGCAGCGTGGCGTCCATCCACCAGCGTGACCGCATCAGCCTTGAACGCCAGTTTGGCGACCGTCGATAACAGCGCATATTGATCGGCGTAAAGCCGGATCGGACAGATGACTACCGGTAGGCCATTTTTGTCAGAAATGCTGCAAACGCCGGAGCGGATCCGGTTCGCCGCGCTGCCGATTTGTTTGGAACATTTCTCGCCAATGAATGGGCAAGTCTCCCCGGTGCGTGCAGAAGCTGCGGCAGCGGACGCATCATCACGCGCGTAACCAAACAACTCCAGAATTTTTTCAGCCATGCACTGCCAGGCTGGCTTCAGTGGCGACTTCGGTGGCTGCATCCACCGCATGCATCGCCAAGTGGCTACGCACCGCGTTCGCAATCGCCTGCGCCATCAACACCGGCACGGCATTGCCGACTTGCACAAATTGCGCAACGCGCGAACCGAGAAAGCGGTAGTGATCGGGGAACGACTGCAGGCGCGCCGCCTCTCTGACTGAAAGCGTGCGGTCCTGATCCGGCAAAAATACCGTGCCCCAGTGAGGATCGCACTTGGTCAACACCGTGCCGGACAAACCGTCAAAACTCAAGCGCCCGTAGCGCTTGGTGTGGTCCGACTTGCGCGCCTGCTGCATGCCGCGCGGCAGCAGCGCATGGGGAATGTCGCGCCAGGAGCCGCCGGGAGGCACATGGCGCATGCGCTCCATGTTTTGTTTCGAGAGCCGCGCGGCGAAATGGTTGTAGGTCACGCCCTCAGGATTGCGCAAGCGCAATGCATAGGGGCTGGCAGGCTCGCCCGTGTAACCTACTTCCTCGGCACCTTCGCCGATGTTGAGCCTCGGCAAATCGCGGATCGCGTCGCCGACCGTCACTGCGGGGCGCAAGTGCGTGGCGTCTGCGGGGCTGAGCGCAATGGTGAGCGTCGCTCCGCCGCGAAAATTCGCCCGGCCTTTTGCAAAATGCGTCGGCTGCGGATGCGCCATCTCGCCGTAACGCGAGCCGAGCAGGATCAGGCGCCAGCGCTCTTGCGGGATGCCGTAGTGCGGGCCAAAAAGAAACTTGGCTGACAACTGGTAACCCAACTCGTTGAACACCTGTACGATCTGATTGAAGATCGCGCCGTCGGCCATCGACAGCAAGCCCGGTACGTTCTCGAACACAAAGGCCTTGGGCGCAAACTCTTCGACGAATCTGGCGTAATGCCGGAACAGACTGTTGCGCGGGTCATGCAGAAAGCGGCCCGGTGCATTGATTGAAAAGCCCTGGCAAGGCGGGCCGCCCACCAGCACATCGAGCGCACCCTTCTCAAGCCCTAACGACTTTCTGAGCGCAGCCGCATTGACCTCCTCAATCGGCGTGCATTCGGCGCGCGTGCCCGGATGATTGTGGCGAAACGTCTCGATCGCCTCGGGCATCAAATCATTGGCATAGAGACAGTGATATCCGGCTTGCGAAAAACCCTGTGTAATCCCGCCCGCGCCACAAAACAGATCAATCGAGGTAAGCGGCGCAAGGTACGCCTTGGGTGCCGGCTCAGAGGCTACCAGACGAATGTTCTTGTTCCGCACCAAGGGCTTTTTTGCCATTATCTACTCACTGTTTGGATATTCAGTATTAGGATACTAAACGACGCCCGCAAGGTAGTCAATTTGAATTGTAGCGGGCACCTCGCGCCAGCGCGAAGGCTGTGACGATACATCGCGGAGTCCGGTTTCGACCTACCCCGAAAACCCTTGTCCACCAACGGTTTCCGGCCAACTCCCTACCGCCCAAAATCAACCGCCCGCGCAAGCAAGCTGGCATCCTTGCGCATCTTGAATTTCTCCACTCGATGCGTCGGCGTGTGCGGCAGGCTGTCGACAAACACCACGTAGCGCGGTACCTTGATCGGGGTGAGGTGGGTGCGGCACCAATCAGCGATGTCTTGTGCGCTGGCTTGCTTGCCTTCACGCAACAGCACGGCAATCAGGATGTCGTCTTCGCCCAGATCAGACGGCACCGGCAGTGCGGCGGCCTCAAGCACTGAAGGGTGATTGCCGATCACGCGGTCGAGCTCGGCACCGGAAATGTTTTCACCGCGCTTGCGAATGATGTCCTTCTTGCGCGCGACGAACCAGTAGTAACCATCGGCATCGACCCACGCCAGATCACCGGTGAGGAACCAGCCGTCGCGGAACGCGGCGCGGGTCTGCACTTCGTCCTTGTAGTAACCCTGCATCAGGATCGGCGTTTTGACGTTGAGTTCGCCCGTCACGCCCACCGCCACGACGTTGCCATCGTCATCGGTAATCTGCACTTCAGTCAGTTTGATCGCCGGGTCGGGGTGGCAGCTCGGTTTGCCCATTGAGCGCATGCGGCGCTCGCCGTCGAAGGGGTTGTTGAGCGCGCCGGGAATTTCCGACATGCCGAAACCCTCGATCACATGCGGCATGTTGAACTCTTCGCGAAACACGCGATAGGTTTCGTCGTCAAACGGCGCGCCGAACATTTTGCGCAGGGCGTGGCCGGGGCGGTATTCGTCACGCGGGCGGCGCATCAGGATGCCGGCGGCGGCGGCGATGGTGTTGACTTCGGTCGCGCGCGTGGCGTGCGCAACCTCCCAGAATTTGGAGGCCGAGAAGCGCGGCTCCAGAATCAGCGTGGCGCCGGCGACGAGCGAGCCGGTGAGCGAATAAAAAATCGCGTTGATGTGGAACATCGGCAGCACGCAGAGGATGCGCTCATCGGGCTGGATGAACATGCGCTGCACGAATCCTTCGCCGGCCATCACCACGTTCTGCTGGCCGTGCATCACGCCTTTGGGGAAGCCGGTGGTGCCGGAGGTGTAGATCAGGATGCAGGTGTCATCGGGTTTGCCTGCGGCAGAGCCTATCAATGTTGCGGCGGGTGCCGCCGCTGTCGCGCCCTTTTGCGCAGAACCTTCGTTGCTTGCCAAGGCCGCCTGAGTGGAGCGCAACTCGGGTACATCCACGGACGGCAGTCCTGCAGCAGCCGGCTGGTCGAGCGCAAACCACGGCGCAGGTGACAGGTCCGCGCAGGCCTCGCGCGCGACCGCCAGCGCTTCGGGCGCCGCCACCACGCCGCACACACCGGCATGCGTGAACACGTAACGCACTTCGGCCACGCCATAGTCGGCGTTCACTGGCACCATGATCGCACCGAGTCGCGCCAGCGCGATGAAGGTGTAAACCGTGGTGGGATGATTGACCGAAATCACGCCCACCCGGTCACCCTTGCCAACGCCGCGCGCCGCCAGCGCCTGTGCCGTCGCCAGGGTTTCGCGCAGTGCTTCGGCATAGCTGATCGATTGTCCGGCGTAGACGATCAGTTCCTTGTCAGGCTGCGCGTGCGCGCGCGTGTCGAGCAGCGCCATCAGCGTGTAGCCATGCGGCGCGAAGCGCGAGATGACGTCAAGAGGTGGCACCGTACCCGGCGCCACCGGAATGGTGAACGCCTTGACAGCGTTCGATGCCGCAAAGGTCATTGAGTCCGACTCAGCGCCGCGCCGGCATGCATGCGTTGGAAGAGGATCATGACCAGTCTCGCGTGTGATGTAATCAGCTCGCGGCAAGAGACGACGAGACAGAGGGAAAGTGTAGCGCATGGACTTGGACACACGCGCGTTCCGGTGCTGATGCACGCGGCATTGCAGCGCAAGCGGCTGACTGGCGGTGAAAAGGAGTGCGGCATGTTCTACGGCGAGATTGAAGGCAGTGGCTTTGAAGTGATCGAACCGGAGTTCGCGCTCTGCTTTGTTGGCCACGCGCGCGTCGAGCGCCTGTACACCGGCTGCCGCTGGGCCGAGGGGCCGGCCTGGTTTGGCGGCGGGCGCTATCTGTTGTGGTCTGACCTGCCGGGTAATCGCATCCTGCGTTATGACGACACCGATGGTTCGGTATCGGTGTTTCGCGAACCGTCGGGCTACACCAACGGCAACACGGTGGATCGTGAAGGGCGGCTGGTGTCGTGCGAGCACGGCAACCGCCGCGTCACACGCACCGGGCACGATGGCGCGATCACGGTGTTGGCGGACCGTTACGAGGGCAAGCGCTTGAACTCGCCCAACGACGTGGTGGTCAAGTCCGATGGCTCGGTGTGGTTCAGCGACCCCGACTACGGCATCATCGCCGACTACGAAGGCAGCGTTGCGCCGCGCGAACAGGACGGCTGCCATGTCTATCGCATCGACCCCGCAAGCGGCGCAGTGACGCGGGTGGCAAGCGATTTTCATCACCCCAATGGCCTGGCGTTTTCGCGCGACGAAAAATTTCTTTACATCGCCGACAGCGGCGCCACCGAAGACCCGGCCGCGCCGCGCCACATTCGCAAGCTCGCTATCAATGCCGATGGCAAAACGCTGGGCGCATCGACGGTCTTTGCCACCTGCACGGCAGGCGTCTTTGACGGCTTTCGCATTGATGCCGCCGGGCGCATCTGGAGCAGTTGCGCCGAAGGCGTGCATTGCTATCGCGGCGATGGCACCTTGATCGGCAAGCTGCGCATTCCCGAAATGTGCGGCAACGTCGAGATCGGCGGCTTGAAGCGCAATCGCCTGTTCATTTGCGGCACCACCTCGCTGTATTCGGTGTATCTCAAAGTGAACGGGTAGGCGGCAACGGCGGCCGTGCGATGAACCTGCTTGCGAAAATCTTGATAAGCCGCCGGCCGGAGAAGCGCTCTGGCATTGACTCTCCCTTGATATGGCCATCAAGACCCGCATCCACCAAGCATTTTGGCGGTATGACCAGAACGCTTTTGAAGCTTAAGCTGACCCGCATTGCGGTGGCCGGCATTGCCCTGATCTGCCTGCCACCGATGGCAAACACAGCAAACACGGCAAGCGCGCAAAGCCTTTCTGCCGAGGCGCTGGCAGATCGCGTGGTTGATAACTTCCGCCGCATTATTCTGCTGCACGAAACCGCACCCGCTCGCGCCAGTCGCGCGCAGACCGAGGGCGGGCGCTATCTGTTCTATCAAAACCGCCTGCTCAGTGCGCAACTGGTCGATTTGCTTGCCACCGATGAAGCTGCCTGCGTCACCAGCATGGCGCGCATTGACGCGGATGCGCAGTGGCGCGATGCCGACCGCCTGGCGCTCGGTGGCGTGATCGTGGAGCTGGCATTGCGTCTTCCGGCCGAGTCGGCGTGCGCGCCGCCGGCGCGCGCGGCACGCAGCACGGTGGCGGCGATCCGGCTGCGTTTGAACAGCGAACTTACCTCCGCGATGAGCGGGAACCCCAGCGCAAGCGGCAGCAGTGGTCGCGGCAACCACGGCGGCGCCACCGCACGCGCAGCGTGGCAAGCCTATGTGGGATTTCTGCGCGCGTTGTTTGCCGCACAAACCCTCACGCCCGACCTGAGCGCGCCCGCCGCGCCGGTCACGGACAGCGCAGCACCGCTGGCACGCCGCGGCGCGCGCGACGAGTGGACCGACGGCGGCCTGCCGGCGCGCACGGTCTTGCTCACCTTCGATGATGGCCCGCACCCCGTACACACGCCGCGCGTGCTCGACATCCTCGCGCGTTACCGCATCAAGGCGGTGTTTTTTCAGGTGGGGCAAAACATCGGCACGCTCAATGCGGCTAATGGGCCGGGTACCCAAGCGACGAATGCCGTAGCGGGCACCGCTGCCGCAAACATTCGCCTGCCGCAACTTTTCGAGCGCCTTCTCGCGGAAGGTCACTCGGTCGCCAATCACACGCACACGCATCCGCTGTTGCCGCGCCTTGACGAGGTCAGCCTCACTGCCGAGATCGACCAGACCGAGGCATTGCTCAGCGCCGCAACACGCGGCCATCCGGGGCGCGCGGCCCTGTTCCGCCCACCCTACGGCGCGCGCAATGATCTGGTGCTGGCCGAAGTCACCGCACGCGGGCTGCGTTCGGTGTTGTGGAATATCGACTCGCGCGACTGGGCTGACCCGGTCGCGCAATCGGTGGCGCGGCGCGTGATTGACGAGGCCGTGCGCGAAGGCGGCGGCATCGTGCTGTTTCACGACATTCACGGGCGCGCCCCCGACGCGCTGCCCACCGTGATTGAAGAGTTGTTGAAACGCGGCTTTCGCTTTGCGCGCTATACCGGCGGCCAGCTCGTGGTCGATCCCTGAATCATCGTCCCTGAATCATCGTCCCTGAATCATCGTCCCTGAGTCATCGTCCATCCGGGCAGTCATCCATCGCCTCAGGTACGATCACCATTGAGATGCCGCATACCCTTCTTCACGTTCACCCGAGGCTGACATGACCACGATCCGCTCTCTCACCGCCCGCGCCGTCCATGTGCCGATGACGCGCCCGCTGCACACCGCCACCGGCGCCATCGACAAAGTGCCGCTGGTGCTGATTGATCTGGAAACGTCCACTGGCGCAGCCGGGCGCGGCTATCTGTTCTGTGTCACGCCGATGGCGCTGCGGGCGCAAGTGGCGCTGCTCGACGACATGGCCGCGCTGATTGTGGGTCAGCCGCTTGCCCCCATCGACATCGAGCAAATGCTGAACCGGCGCTTCACCCTGCTGGGTGCCACCGGTCTGGTGGCAATGGCGATCTCGGGCATCGACATGGCCGCGTGGGATGCGCGAGCCATCGAAGCCGGCCTGCCACTGGCGCGCCTGCTTGGTGGTGAGATCAAACCCATCAAGGCGTACAACAGTTGCGGCCTTGGCCTGATGGGACCAGACAAGGTGGCACGCGAAGCTGTTCAACTGCTGCACGGCGGGTTCAGCGCCGTCAAATTGCGCCTGGGCTACGCCACGCTCGAACAAGACCTCGCCGCCGTCCACGCGGTGCGCGCCGCGATCCCGGCGAACGTGCAGATCATGACCGACTACAACCAGGCGCTGACCCCCGCCGAAGCGATCCGCCGTGGCCATGCGCTCGATGCACTGGGCCTCACCTGGATCGAAGAGCCAGTGCGGGCGGACGATCATGCAGGGAACGCGCAAGTAGCCGCCGCGCTCAAGACGCCGGTGCAGATTGGCGAGAACTACTGGGGCCCGCGCGACATGGCGCGCGCCATCGCTGCGCGTGCGAGTGATTACGTGATGCCCGATCTTGAACGCATCGGCGGCGTGTCCGGCTGGCTGCGCGCCGCAGCGATTGCCGATGCCGCCGCACTGCCGATGTCCACCCACCTGTTCCCCGAAATGAGCGCGCACCTGATGTGCGTGACGCCAACCGCGCACTGGCTGGAGTACGTTGACTGGGCCAATGCCGTGCTCAAAACGCCGCTGGAAATTCGTGACGGCAACGCGATCCTGCGCGATGCGCCGGGCAGCGGCATCGAGTGGGACGAAGCGCGCGTGACGCAGTACACGTATTGACGGAAGCAGGGATTTCAATCGCGATGTGCCGCTGAAACCGTTGGTGGAAGAGGCTCTCCGGCATGTTGCCGCGAAGAACGCCATTCCATGCGCTTCTTGGAGTGGCGGAGTACCAATTCAAAAAACCGTTTTTCTATTTGTAGTGAAACCGGCACTGCGCAACTTCGATGACGCCGCCGTGGACACGATAGATCAAGCGGTGTTCGTCGGTGATGCGGCGGCTCCACCATCCGCTCCAGTCATGCTTCAACGCTTCGGGCTTGCCCAGGCCAGTGAATGGTGAAGTTTCTATGCTCGACAGCAGAGCATTGATTTTCTTCACCAGGCGCGCGTCGGTTGCTTCCCAGTAACCGAAATCCCGCATCGCCTGCGCGGTGAAGCGGATGCTCATTTTTTGCGCGGATCAAACTCCACCAGTTCGCCGCGCTCTGCGGCAGCAATGGCGTCGCGCAGCGCTTTTTCATTGGCCCGGCTGGAACGTAAATAGTCGTCCGCTGGCAGCGCAAATTTGCCAGCGGGCTTGGCCCCGCCGCGTGAGGGTTTGGTTTTGGCGGCGTTGAGCAGATTTTCCATGATGACAACTCCCATGACTTGCCACGCATTTTACGCTGGCCCACTCGTGCATGGCGTAAAAGCCTGAGCGCACGTGAGGAGCCATCTGCATTTTTTAAGCCCACACACCATGGAAAAGCGCATGAATAGGGCTTTTGCAAGGTATACCGTTCAAGAACGGCTCCCCAAGCCACTATCCGGCCTGGCACCTGCATAAACTGCTACTCCTGCGGCAACCCCGCCAGCGCGTTGTTGCGCTTCTTCACACGGTAAATCGCCAGCTCGCTGTTGACGTTGGGGTTGTCGGTCACCGGCTTGCCGTTGGCCAGCGCGATGCGTTCGGCCACCGATAAGCCGACCTGCTCGCACAGGTCTTCAAAATCGAGCAAGGTGCATAGATGCACGTTGGGCGTGTCGTGCCATTGATAGGGCAGCACGCTTGACACCGGCATGCGCCCGGCTTCGAGTTGCTTGAAGTTGGGCGCGTAACGCAGATTGGGGAAGCTGACGATGGCTTCCTTGCCGACGCGGGTGATCTCGTGCATCAGGCCTTCGATGTTATGCGTTGCCTGCAGGGTTTGCGACAGGATCACCATGTCGAAGGTGGCGTCGCCAAAGCTGCGCAGGCCGCGCTCCAGATTGCTCTGCAACACGTTGATGCCGGCTTCAAGAGCCGCGCGCACGTTGGCGTCGTCGATCTCGACGCCATAGCCTTTGACGCCGCGCGCGCGCTTAAGGAACGTGAGCAGTGAGCCGTCACCGCAACCGAGGTCCAACACCCACGAACCGGGGCGCACCATGCCGGCGATGATGGTGAAGTCGGGGCGTGTTTTGCCATGGCCATTGCTGTGACCATTCGAGATGGCGCCTTGATTCATGATGCGCCTCCGATGCTGTTCCACACCCGCTCGTAGTACGCGCGCGCCAGGGCGTGATACCGCGGGTCAGTGAGCAAAAATTCATCATGGCCATGCGGCGCATCGATCTCCGCATAGCTCACGTTGGTACGATTGGCAGTAAGCGCATCGACGATCTCGCGGCTCTTGGCCGGCGAGAAGCGCCAGTCGGTGGTGAACGACACGACGAGAAAGTTGACGCCGCGCGCGGGCGCTAGCGCGGCGGCCAGATTGCCGCCATGCGTCAGTGCCGGATCAAAATAATCGAGCGCCTTGGTAATCAAGAGATAAGTGTTGGCGTCGAAGTAGCCGGAAAATTTGTCGCCCTGATGGCGCAAATAGCCTTCGATCTGGAACTCGGCTCCGTAGCCGTATTGCAGGCCGTCGCGCAACTCGCGCCCGAAGCGCTCGCCCATTACGTCATCCGATAGATAGGTGATGTGGCCGACCATGCGCGCCACGCGCAGGCCGTTCGATGGCACCACGCCGTGTTCATAAAAATGGCCGCCGTGAAAATCCGGATCGGTGACGATGGCTTGGCGCGCGACTTCGTTGAAGGCGATGTTTTGCGCCGAGAGCTTTGGTGTGGACGCAATCACCAGCGCGTGCTTGATGCGCTTGGGATAAGCAATCGCCCATTGCAGCGCCTGCATCGCACCGAGCGAGCCGCCCATCACGGCGGCGAAGCAATCGATGCCGAGGTGATCGGCGAGCAGGGCCTGCGCGTTGACCCAGTCTTCGACCGTGACAACGGGGAAGTCGGCACCGTAGGGCTTGCCGGACGGCGGGAGGAGCGACGCAGGCAATTGCGCGTCAGGCCCCGCTGGTATTGAAGCCGGGTTGATGTGCTTCGGCCCGGTCGAACCAAAGCAGCCGCCGAGGTTGTTCACGCCAATCACAAAAAAGCGGTTGGTATCGAGCGGCTTGCCGGGGCCGACCATGTTGTCCCACCAGCCTTCGCTGCCTTCGGCGTCGATGCCCGCGACGTGGTGCGAAGCGTTGAGCGCGTGGCACACCAGCACGGCGTTCGACTTGTCCGCGTTGAGCGTGCCGTAGGTCTCGATCATCAACTCGAACGCGGGGATCGACTTGCCGCTCTTGAACGTGAAGGGCGCGTCGAAACGCACCAGTTGCGGCGTGACGTGGCCGGCCGAACCAGGCTGCGTGGCCGGTTTCGTCGCAGCTGGTTGCGGCGCGGATGCAGTAGGCGGAATTGCTTGCGTTGTATCTGACACGGTGAGCACCTGCCCAAAAACAAAAACCCGATCAGCTTGGGGCTAATCGGGTTTGTTTTAGGGGGACTGACCCCAACCGTTTAGCCGCATTTATTCCTCACATGGGGCCAACGGAGTTGCATCCGCTACTGCTGTGGCCTTGGTTCGGGCGCCCGCAATCTGATCGACAAATCGGCGCTGAAAAGAATTATAGCGCGCGGGCAACGCTGAGGTACAGCGCTCAGTGTGCGGGTGGCGCGACCGGTTCGGCCGTGCGCTCAAAGCCATCGCGCCGCACGTTGCTGCGTGGAGGACGGTCGGGAAAAGTGGGTCCGTTGAGTGCGAAGTAATGCAGCTTCTCCAGCACAAATTTGCGCATCGCCGTGTCCAGACCCTGCGATTCCTGCAGGAACCGCGCGTTGACTTTGGTGAAGTCGAAGCTACCGCCCGCTTGCAGAATCGAACTCTTGGCCACCAAGTCCCCCGGCGCATTCGACAACACGCCATCGTGAAAATAGCCCAAGCCTTCGCGCCAACTCACGGCGCGCTCGTGGCGCGGCTTGCCGTAGCAGAGCTGCATGTGAAACAGTTTGTCCGCGCTCGACCAGAGAAACAAATCGAAAAAATCGTTCTCGAACCAGCGTTTCATCACCGCCGGATCGTCCTGGCGTGACACCCTGATCTCGCGCAGGTTGGCCATGTGGCGGGCGTCGCGCAAGCGCTCAGGCATTGAGCGCGGCAAGCTGCTCGCGCAGTTTTTCCGGCTCTTCGGTGCGCAGCATGCGTTTGACCGCTTCTTCACATTCGGCCAGCGAAGATTGCAGAATTTTTTGTTTGACTGCGAGCAGTTGCGCCGGGTGCATCGAAAATTGCGTCAGCCCCATGCCGAGCAGCAGGCGCGTCATCGAGACCTCGCCAGCCATTTCACCGCACACCGCGACGGGCAAACCGGCCTTGTGGCCGGCCTTGATGGTGTGCGAAATCAGGTACAACACGGCGGGATGCAGCGGGTCGTAGAGACCGGAGACTTCATCATCGGTGCGGTCAATCGCCAGCGTGTACTGGATCAGGTCATTGGTGCCGATCGAGAAATAGTCGAGCTTCTTTGCGAACAGGCCAAGCGACAGGGCCGCTGCGGGAATCTCGATCATGCCGCCCACTTCGACCGCATCGTCGAACGCCTTGCCGGCTGCCGTGAGCTGCACCTTGGCCTGCGCTACCAGTTCCAGCGCTTGTGTGACTTCATGGGCATGCGCAATCATCGGAAACAGGATTTTGACTTTGCCAAAATGCGAGGCGCGCAGAATGGCGCGCAATTGCGCCAAAAAAATCTGCGGCTCGGCGAGGCAATAGCGGATCGCGCGCAACCCAAGTGCGGGATTGAGTGTGCCGTGTTGGTGATGCCCGCCCGCCGCTTCGGCATCGACCTGCTTGTCGGCACCGATATCGAGGGTGCGGATCGTCACCGGATGTCCGCGCATCGCCTTGACCACCGCGCGGTAGGCCTCGAACTGCTCTTCTTCGGATGGGCTGTCCTTGCGGTTCATGAACAGGAACTCGGTGCGGAACAGACCGACACCGGTCGCGCCATTGGCGAGCGCCGCCTTGGCATCGTCGGGCAATTCGATATTGGCGTGCAACTCAATCGGCACGCCATCGAGTGTCGCGGCAGGTGCGGTGGCAATACGCTTGAGCTTTTTGCGGTCGAGCTCAACACTGCGGCGCTTGAGCAGGTATTCATTGAGCACCGCAGCGTCGGGCGCGACGATCAGCACGCCTGCCGTGCCGTCGAGGATCAACCAATCATCCTCGGCAATCATGTTGCGTGCGTGATGCAGCGCGACGATGGCCGGCAGCGCCAGGCTGCGCGCCATGATGGCAGTGTGCGAGGTTGGGCCGCCAACGTCAGTCACGAAGCCGCCAAACTGGTGCTCCTTGAACACCAGCATGTCGGCGGGCGAGAGATCGTGCGCCACCACGATCATCTCGGCTTCCTGCGAGCGCTTCTTGTTGAGCGCCGACTGCATCAGCGTCTGCGCACCCACCATGCGTTTGAGCACCCGCTCGACTACCTGCGTCACGTCATGGCGGCGCTCGCGCAGATACTCGTCTTCAATCTCGTCGAACTGCGCCACCAGCGCATCCATCTGCTGAATCAGCGCCCACTCGGCATTGCACAGGCGCTCGCCGATGATGCGCACCGGCTCTTTGGACAGCATCGGATCCGACAGGATCATCCAGTGCAGATCGATGAATGCGCCCAGATCACCAGGGGCCGAGGTGTTGAGGCTGGTGTGCAGTGTCTTGAGTTCGTCCTGCACGCCCTTGACGGCGGTCTCGAAACGCGCCGTCTCGGCCGCCACCTGATTGGCGTCAATCTTGTAATGCGAGACGTTCAGTGCGACCGCTGTGATCAGGTGCGCGCGCCCGATGGCGATGCCGCTCGAGACCGGGATGCCGTGAAGGGTGAAGCTCATGCACGCCCCCGCATGGCGCGAGCGCTAGCGCCCAGCAGGGCGGTACCGGTGGGATTCATTGCATTGCCCTACTTGCCCTCGCCGAATTTATCGGCGATCAGCGCCTTGAGCGCGGCCAGTGCTTCTGCCTCATCGGCACCATTGACCTCCAGCTCAACCTTGCTGCCGATGCCGGCCGCCAGCATCATCACACCCATAATGCTCTTGCCATTGACGCGCCGGCCATTGCGCCCCAGCCACACCTCGCACTTGAACTGCGCCGCAAGCTGGGTCAGCTTGGCCGACGCGCGCGCATGCAGGCCCAACTGGTTAACGATTTCAACTTGCTCCTTCAACGGCATGACAGCAGTCCCCCTTGATTCTGATTTGTCCCTGCGCGCCGCCTTCGAGCGCCTTGGCGGTCACCTCGGCGAGCGGCAAATGGCGATACGCCAGCGCCTTGACCAGCATCGGCAGACTCACGCCGGTGACACCCTCCACCTGCACCGAGTCGAGCAGGCAGCCTGCAATGTTGGCAGGGGTCGCGCCAAAAATATCAGTCAGTACCAGCACGCCCGAGCCGTCATCAAGCGCCTTGATGAGGTTGCGCGCCTCGGCCAAACGCGCGTCGGCGTGGTCACCGGGAGCAATGTTCATGGCGGTCGCGTTCGGCTGCATGCCGCCGAGCACGTGCGCCGCGCTCGCCAGCAGGGCTTCGCCGAGCGGGCCGTGGGTGATGAGGAGAATGCCGATCATGTTGTTGGTGCGCTGCGCAATCCTTCCACAATATACGATAAAGAGTGCCTATTCGAGCGAGTTGAATTCAGAGTAATCAATTCCAAGCGGAGCCACGCCAAGCAGGGCGCGCGAATGGCGCTCGGGGCTGTTGAAAAAAAGCGGATGCGCCTAATGCGAAAATCCGGCGCTGCGCCAATCAATCAGATCAAACCGGTTACGCCCGTTCGCCCGGTAAACCGAAAAATCAGTGGTATCGACAGTAACAATACGCAGTACGCCACTCACTTCTGCGAGCCAGATCAGTGAAATGTCAGCCCAATCCGGATTCCGGTTCGCGTATTTTTCAAATAGCGTTGTCATGCGCCGGTAGGCTGCGGCATCGGGCGCGTTCACTTTCAGCATTCCGCTCGCAGCGAGTTTTGCCAGCTCCACACGCTGATGCCGCTGCAGAAAGTAGGCCGATTCCGTCAATACTGCTTCGACTGTAATCAGTTGCCCGTTGAAACGCTTGACCCATGCGTCAGCATGGATGTGCAAGGGGTCGTTTGGACTGAACAGCGCGATGAACAATCCGCTATCGGCAATCACTGGCGCGGATACCGGGATGTGAGGTACTGGCGAGACGCGCCTCACCGCTGTGCGGCGCTGCGCCGGGTGATGGCGGCGCGAATGACATTGCGCACGACTTCATTGGTGGCGCTTTGGTGCAGTCCCCCCTTGGGCAGGTAATCGGGCGCGCCGTCTTTTAGCGCCCCAATCAATCCAGCACGTGCAAACGCCTGGTAGGTTTTGCTGCCACCCGCCGCGGCCCGGGATGCGGATCCTTTTGACGCCGGCGTCACCTGCTGCCGGGCCAGATACTCGGTCACTGCCTCTTGCAACACCATCGATTTGGTGGTGCCGGTGGCGGCGCAATAATCGACCAGCTTCTCCTGCAGGGAGTCTGAAAAACGCACTGACAAAGTCATGGCGGCGCTCCGGTGTAATACAGATGGATGAATGTATCACAATTGCGGGTTTGACGCCCCAAATGTCAAGGCGCTGCTCCCTCGAGCGCATCCACAAACAAGCCCGCCACATTGGTTCCGGTTTGATCCATGATCTCGCGAAAGCAGGTCGGGCTGGTGACATTGATTTCGGTGAGATGCTCGCCGATCACGTCGAGACCCACCAGCATCAGGCCGCGCTGGATGAGGATGGGGCCGAGGGTTTCGGCGATTTCGCGGTCGCGGCGGGTCAACTCGCGCGCGACGCCAGTGCCGCCGGCGGCGAGGTTGCCGCGGGTCTCGCCAGCCTTTGGAATACGTGCGAGGCAATACGGCACCGGCCGGCCAGCGATCAGCAGCACGCGCTTGTCGCCCTCCTTGATGGCGGGCAAATATTGCTGCGCCATGATGGTTCGCGCGCCGTTGTTGGTCAGCGTCTCGATGATCGAGCCGACATTGGGGTCATCATGACGCACGCGAAAGATGCCGGCACCGCCCATGCCATCGAGCGGCTTGAAGATGGTGTCTTTGTGCTCGGCAAGAAAGGCACGCAGATGCGCTTCATCGCGCGCCACCAGCGTTGGCGCAGTGAATTGCG
>JANNCZ010000515.1:0-3139 GCA_031387185.1 Burkholderiales bacterium | reverse complement strand
GTGATTCACGATGACGCTTCGGTGACGCAAGCCGAAGTGCTGCGCAAGGCGTTTCGCGGCGCACAGTTTTTATATACGCTGCGGCTGGCGGGCGGGCGCGAATTGCTCGCGCTGGTGCCATCGCATCACAATCATGCGATTGGCGAGAAGATCGGTATCAGGCTTGAAGTCGACCACGTCGTGGCGTTTGCGGCGGTGGCGTAGCAGAGCAATACCTTGCCCGCGTACGTGTCGTTGCAAAGTCCGGCGTTGTAGAGTCCGGCGCTATGGCGTCGCTACGCACGGCGCACTCCGTCATTTTTCAACAATTTTGAAGGTGATGTCGCCGCGGATGTCAAATGCCTTGCCGCGCAGGGCAGCGGGTACCGCGACAAACTGCTTGGCGCGAGACGCGCCGGTGCGTGCGGTGGCGTCAAGCACTTCGTAGCCGGACGATTTGGCAATCGATACCTCCGCGATATTGCCGTCTGCGCCGATTCGGATCAGGACGATCGTGTTGCCCTGCCAGCCGTTTTCAATCGCCTCACGCGGCATGCGCGCAAGTCTTCTGGTTTCAATCATCCCAACTACCTGCGCCGCGTACGCCTGAATCAACTGTGATTCAGACAACTCCACTGATGACTGCGTAGTCACAGCGGGTGCCCTTGGCATGTCTTTCCAATCGGCTACCGGAGCATTGCTCTTCGTTTCTGAGGGCGCAACCACCGGGGCGGTAACCGGCGCAGTCACTGAGGAAAGCACTGGCACCGCAACCACCGGTGCGGCAACCGCACCGGTCTCTGCCACCGGCGCGGATGCGGATTTGGGAGGCGTACTTTCCAAAAGCGGTTTGAGTACCGGAGGCGGTGGCTTGGCGGCAGCAGCAGGCGCGGGTGGCGGTGGCATCGCTTCCGGCGCACGCCCTTCGGGTAACGGAAGTGCCGGCGCGGCGCGCAATGTGGCCTTGATCGGCGTGGGCGGCGGTGGTGGTTCGAACCCCGGCACATACAACAGTATCAACAGCGCATGCGCCGCAATCGACGCGCCGATGCAGACATGCAGCAGGCGCTCGCCGGGCATCATGCTGCGTGCGTAAAAAATGGACATAGCGCTCATGGTCAACCACAAAATATAGCACTCCTACCTCCCGGCGGATACGCGCGAAATATGCCCATTCCGCGAACGTACAGGTTTCCACCGCGATTGATTGCCCGGCCATGGCCGGCTGCGTAATGCCCGGTATGCCACCGCGACGCCACCTGCACCGCAGCCCCGCCATTGATCGACATGGATCGCGATCAATCGCCCGCCCCCAAATATCAATTGCCTGTACTATTTCGATTCGCTATTTGAAGACAAACCACCACCCATGAATTTTCAGCAACTGCGTTCGGTGCAAGAGGCCATGCGCCAGAATCTCAACCTGACGCAAGTGGCGCTGGCGCTGCACACCTCGCAGCCGGGGGTCTCGAAGCAGATTCGCGAACTGGAAGATGAACTCGGCGTGCAAATTTTTGTGCGCAACGGCAAACGTCTCACCGGCCTCACGCCGCCCGGCCGCGCGGTGCTGCATTGGGTGGAGCGCGTACTGGCCGAGCAGCAAAACCTGAAACGCGCGGCTGCAGATTTCGCGCAAGAGAAAACCGGCACCCTCACCATCGGCACCACGCACACGCAGGCGCGCTATTCACTGCCGCCAGCCATTCGCGCCTTCAAGCGCCGCTACCCGCTGGTGGAGCTGTCGATCATTCAGGGGACGCCCTCACACATTGCGGCGCTGGTAATGGACGGGCAGGCCGATGTCTGCATCGCAACCGAAACCATTGCCCAGCACCCCGGACTCGTCGGCCTGCCCTGCCACCGCTGGCATCACATCGTGGTGACACCCGCCAAACATCCGCTGCTGGCGCTGAAAAAGCCGTCACTCAAAGACTTGGCGCAATACCCCATCGTCACCTATGACGGCGCCTTTGCCGGGCGCTCAACCATCAATCAAGCCTTCGCTGCGGAGGGACTGGAGCCGCACGTGGTGTTGTCGGCGGTGGATTCAGACGTGATCAAGACCTACGTGGAGTTGGATTTGGGCATCGGCATCCTGGCCGGCATTGCGTTTGATGAAATGCGTGACAAACATTTGCGCGCGATTGATACCGGCCACTTGTTCCCTGAAAAAACTACCTACCTTGCCATGCGCAAAGGGGCTTATCTGCGCGGCTTTGCGTATGACTTCATCGAACTGTTTGCGCCCACGCTCAAGCGTGATGTGGTGGAGCGTGCGTTAAAGAAAGTGAAGTAGCCGGCCGGGGCCGCCTAAATGCGTTGCACGATCCCGGCGTTGCACGTATTGTCTTGCCCGTCTTGGCATTCTGCATTCTGCGTTGACCTTGCATTTTGAATTTGCGTTTTGGTGTTGTGTTTTAGCACTGCGTTTTGGCGTTCTGTTTCATCGTGCAGTTTCACCCCTTCACTTCTTTTCGGAGACTGGTTCATGCGTTTGCACAATAAATCCATCATCGTCACCGGTGCCGGCTCGGGCATCGGTGCCGGTATTGCCACGCGCTTCGCCGCCGAGGGCGCACGCGTCATCGTCAATGACATCCATGCCAAAGGCGGCGAAGAAACTGTCGCCGCCATCACCAAAGCAGGTGGCAACGCGGTATTTCAGCAAGCTGATGTCACCACGGATGGCGGCTGGAAAACCTTGGTGGAAGCGGCTCTTAAGGCCAATGCCGGTTTGGATGGCGTGGTCAACAATGCGGGCTGGACCCATATAAACCGTCCGTTCGCCGAAGTCACCGAGACCGATTTCGACCGCTGCTTCAACGTCAATGTGAAAAGCATCTACTGGTCGGCCCAGCATGTGCTCGCCCAGTTTCGCAAACAGGGCAAAACGCGCGGCGGCAACATGGTCAACATTGCCTCCACCGCCGGTATCCGTCCGCGCCCGGGCCTCACGGTCTACAACGCGAGCAAAGGCGCGGTGGTGCTGATGAGCAAGTCGATGGCCGCCGAGTTCGCCCCCGACAACGTGCGCGTCAACTGCGTCAACCCGGTGTTCAACCCGGACACGGCACTCTCGACCGCGTTCGCCGGCGGCGAAGTAAACGAGGAGCGCCGCGCCAAGTTCAGGGCAACGATTCCGATGGGGCGTTTTTCGACT
>JANNCZ010000469.1:0-2767 GCA_031387185.1 Burkholderiales bacterium | reverse complement strand
ACCTTGAAGTTCATGCCGTAGATGCCTGCAATCAAGGTCAGCGGCATGAAGATCGCCGTGATGATGGTGAGCGTGCGCATGATCTGGTTGGTGCGATTCGCCGTCGCCGAAAAATGCAGTTGCACGGCGGACTCAGCGGTCTGCTCCAGCCGCTGCGCGTGATTGAGCACGCGCGCAATGTGCTCGACCAGATCAGAGAGGCGCACGTTCATCGCATCCGACAATTCTTCGAGATGATGGTCGCGCCATTCCTGGATCGCATCACGCTGCTCTTCGCACAGATGCTCAAGCTTGCGGATTTCGATGCGCTGCTCAAGCAGCGAATACCAGTCGTCAAACGGACGGCGCGGGTCGAGCAGATTGCGCTGCATGCGGTCGAGTTTGTCGCTGAGCGGCTGGCGTAATTCGAGGTAGCGGTCCACCATCGCGTTGAGCACGCGGTAGACCAGCTCGATGGGCGAGGCCGGCATGCGCGCCGCGTTTGACAGCAGCCGCGTGCGCACCGTGCCGATGGCGGGGGCTTCTTCCGGCCGCACCGTGATCAGCACGCGGCCAAACACGATGAAGGTGATCGGCGTGCTCTTGACGCGGTAGGCTTGCGTGTTGACCGGCCCGTAGCGAAACTCTTTGCCGTCGGCTGCCTTGACGGTCTTGTCGTCATCCGACGGCCCGGTCTGCGCCGACAGGCCGCGGAAAATCACCATCTCGTAATCGCGCGTGTTGTCGAAGTACGAGGGATGAAACTCGTTGGCCGCATCAGTCATGTGCGCATCAAAAATGCGCACACCGGTAAGTTTTTCAGCCAGGTCACGCCACACCTCGCCTGATTCGTTGATCGCAGCGTCGATCCACAGCCAGCCATCCGGCGGCAGCGCATCGATTTCGTCAACGCGCAGGGCCGGGTGGTCTTTGATGATCAGGAGGAGTTGCATGGCGGAGGATTCTACGGCAGCCAGTTCGGACTCCACTGAATGCAGCCGCCTCAGTAGTCGAGTTCGCGCTGGTGGCGAATCGCCAATACGCGTACTTGATCGGCAAACGGATCAAACCGGTACAGCGCGAGATAACCTGTCTTTCCGTACGAAATGACCAATTCGCGCAAACCGTCCTCTGCTGGGCGTCCAATCCGGGGATGCCGCTCAAGCATGCCGATAGCATCGAAGATGGATCGCATGGCGCGTTTGCCCACAGCCGGGCCGGCTTGCGCACAAATGAATTCGTGCAAGCGCTCCAGATCCTGATCTATGCGCGCCGCATAGCTTACTTTCGCCACGGCTTGAGCCTGGGTTTGGGCAGTTTCTTTCCCGCCAGTTTGCCTTGCCAGTAGACGTGCAAGTCATGCGCGTCGTATGCCAGGCCACTGCGTTCCATCTCCCGTTCGGCCGCGAGGGCCTCGTCGACAAAGGCTTGACGGCCCGCAGCGCGCGACGCATCGCGCTCCAGGGCTTCGACCATGTAGGCGTGAGCAGATTTGCCCGCACGTGCTGCCAGTCCGGCGAGCCGCGCCTTTAAATCAACGGGCAGTTTGAGAGAGGTGGTGGTATTCATGGCCTACTTCCTTGATGCCTCCGGGCAGGTAACATCATGGTAACACCTGGCACCTTGCCGCGCAGGCCGGTCAAGCGCGGGTCAAGTGATTCAGAACGATTATCGCCCCTGAAAAGCCGGCACGCGCTTCTCGGCGAACGCCTTGCGGCCTTCCTTGTAATCCTCGCTGGCGAAGCAGGCCTCGACCAGTTTCCCCACCCGCGCCGGGTCCTGCTCGGCCTGCGGTTTGCGCATCTCCATCAACGCGCCTTTGGCCGCGCGCAAGGTGAGTGGCGCGTTTTCACAGATCAGCTTGATGTAGTCATCGACCACTTTGTCGAAGTCAGCCACTGGCACCACTTGTTTCACCAGCCCGATGGTGAGCGCATCGGCGCCGCCGAAAATGCGTGCGCTGAAAAACAGGTCGGCTGTGTTGGCCGGGCCGATCACTTCGTGGAAACGCTTGAGGCCCGAGAAGCCATAGCCTAGGCCGAGGCGGCCGGCCGGCATGCGAAATTTGACGTCATCAGCGCAGATGCGCACGTCGCAGTTCAGCACCAACCCCAGGCCGCCGCCCATGCAGAAGCCGCGAATCTTCGCGATGACCGGCTTGGTACAGCCAAGGATTGACAGATAGCCGGTTTCAGTGGCGTTGTTGTAGACCGCTGCGGCATCGCCGCTGCGCTGGTTGTCGAATTGCGAAATATCGGCGCCCGACACAAAGGCTTTTTCACCGGCGCCTTGCAACACGACGCAGCGAATCTCCGGGTCGTCATTGAACTCGGCAATCGCTTTGGGCAATGAGAGCCACATGTCGAGATTGACCGCGTTGTATTTTTTCTGGTTGTCAAAAATGATCTGGCCGACGTGGCCTTCTTTGCGCCAAACCAGACGGCCGGCTACGGATTGTGTGACGTCGCTCATGTTGTTCGATTCCTGTGGTTCGATGGGCTTGCGGGGATTGAAAACTTAGATGACCTTGTTCTGCCGGAACGACGCGATTTCGGCAGCGCTATAGCCTGCCGCCGTCAGTACCTCATCGTTGTTTGCACCCTGCTCGGGCAGCGTGTAACTCACCGTCGCAGGTGTGCGCGAGAGTTTGACCGGCTGCGAGACGATGCGGATGTCGCCGAGCTTGGGGTGATTCACCGTCGCTGCGGCACCGAGGTGTTTGACCTGTTCATCCTCGAACACCTCTTTCATGTTGTAGATCGGTCCGCACGGCACACCGGCGTCGTTG
>JANNCZ010000467.1:0-16861 GCA_031387185.1 Burkholderiales bacterium | reverse complement strand
GACGCGCAGTGGTTCAAGCTGGACGCCTTGCCACAGTTACCGCATCGCCTGTCGATTGCGCGGCGCTTGATTGATAGCGTGATCGCTGAAGCGCAAGCCTGACATTCGCCCATTCTTTTAGAGGCATCCCATGGAAATATTTGACTACGACAACATTCTTCTGCTGCCGCGCCGTTGTGTGGTGAACAGCCGCCGCGAATGCGACCCGAGCGTGGAGTTTGGCGGCCGCAGCTTCAGGCTGCCGGTGGTGCCGGCCAACATGAAGACCGTGGTGGACGAGAAAACGGCAGAATTTCTTGCGAGTCATGGCTACTTCTACATCATGCATCGCTTTGATCTCGACAACGTCACGTTCGCCGAGGCGATGCGCGCCAAGGGCTTGTTCGTCTCGATTTCACTCGGCGTGAAAGACACCGATAGCGCCACCGTCGATGCCTTGGCCGCCTCCGGCGTCGGCGCCGACTACATCACCATCGACATCGCACACGGCCATGCCAACTCGGTCAAGACGATGATCGGGCACATCAAAGACAAGCTGCCGAAGACCTTCGTCATCGCTGGCAATGTCGGCACGCCGGAAGGCGTGATCGACCTCGAACACTGGGGTGCGGATGCGACCAAGATTGGCATCGGCCCCGGCAAGGTGTGCATCACGCGCATGAAGACCGGCTTTGGCACCGGTGCTTGGCAGTTGTCGGCGCTCAAGTGGTGCGCGCGCGTCGCAACCAAACCGATCATCGCCGATGGCGGTATCCGCGAGCATGGCGACATCGCCAAGTCGATCCGCTTCGGCGCGTCAATGGTGATGGTGGGGTCATTGTTCGCCGGTCATGAAGAGTCGCCGGGTACCACGGTTGAAGTGAACGGCAAGCTGTTCAAGGAATACTACGGCTCGGCGTCCGAGTTCAACAAAGGCGTGAAGAGCTTTGTTGAGGGCAAACGCATTCTGGAACCGATCAAGGGCAAGCTCGCCGACACGCTCACCGAGATGGAAGAAGACCTGCAAAGCTCGGTGTCTTACGCCGGCGGCACGCGCTTGATGGACATTCGCAAGGTCAACTATGTCATCCTCGGCAAGGACAACGCAGGCGAGCATTTGCTGATGTAACAAAATCAGGTACCGATCACCCCGCCATCGATGCGCCTGATCACCACGGTCGCCGAGCGCGGCCTGCCACCGGCGATCCCGTCGGGCCACGTCGAAGGCTGCGCCTCGCCCGGATGCTGGATGTTGAGGAACATGGTTTTCGCATCCGGCGTGAGCACGCAGCCGGTCGCTTCGGCACCGCGCGGTACAGTAAGAAAGCGCCGCACCTCGCCGGTTTGCGGATCGGCTGCCAGCACCTGGTTGTTGCCGAGATTGGCGTAGGGCGGTTTACCGATCAGACTACCCGACATGTCGGTCTGGATCCACAGCACGCCGCGCGCATCGATATACAAATTGTCGGGGGATCCGAACGCATCGCCCTTTATATTGCCCTTGAATTGCGGCTCGCTCAACGTTGGGTCCCCTGCGAGGGCAAAAAAATTCCAGCGAAAGCGCGTGGCACCGGCGGCATTTGCATCTTCGCGCAGACGCAGGATGTGACCAAAGAAATTGGACGTGCGCGGGTTGGCGGCGTTGCCGCCCTCCTTAGCGCCCGGTCGCCCGCGCGCCGAGTTATTGGTGCAGGCGATGAAAATATCGTGCGTGGCGGGCTGTACCGCGCAGCCTTCGGGACGATCCATCGTGGTCGCACCCAGCAGGTCGGCGGCGCGGCGCGCATGGATCAGCACGTTGGCCTGGTCGGGAAAACCGTTGGCTGTGGTGAGGGGACCTGTGCCGTGCACCAGAGGCAGCCAAATGCCACGGCCATTCTCATCAAAGCGCGCCACATAGAGGGTGCCTTCGTCGAGCATGTTGCGATTCGCGGCTGCACCGCCGGATTGGATTGGCGTGGCGCAAACAAACTTGTAAAAATACTCGAATGGCTCGTCGTCACTCATGTAGAACGCGACGCGCTTGTCGCTGCCGGTGTGCGGCACGGCTGCTTCGTGTTTGCAGCGGCCCATCGCCGTGCGTTTGACCGGCGGTGCTGCGGGGTCGAAAGGATCGATCTCGACTACCCAGCCAAAGCGGTTCGCTTCATTCGGCGTTTTGGACAGATCGAAGCGCGCATCGAGCCGGAAATGCGGGTAGGACGCCTGCCCAATGCCGTAACGCTGCTGCATCGGCGTGGTGTCCAGCTTGCCGGTCGAGCCAAAATAAGCCTGAAAGTTTTCTTCGCAAGTGAGATACGTACCCCATGGTGTCCAGCCATTGGCGCAATTCATCATGGTGCCCAATACCGTTGTCCCATGCGGGTCCTGGGCCGTTTTCATCATGGTGTGCGCCGCTGCAGGCCCGCTGACGCGGCATGGCGTCGTGAGCGTGATGCGCCGTGCATAGCGTGATGGGCGCACCAGTTTCCATTCGCCGCCAGCGCGCCGCACTTCGACCACGCTGACACCGACGGCCTGCATCGATTTCAACGCTTGTTCCGCGCCCCACTCGCGCCCGCCGCTGGTATGCAGCAGGGCTTCGTCGGTATATTCGTGATTGAGTGCGAGCAGACCGTGATCGCTCGCGCTCGCGGCACCATCAGCACCGGACAAGGGAAAGTAGCTCATGCCGTCGTGATGCATGCCGGCCTGCAAGGCTTGCTCGGCAGCACTGTTGGACGCGTCGGGCTTGAATCCCGGTGATCCGGATGGGTGCCCGACCGGATCGCCCCAACGCAACAGCACCTGCGCGATGTAGCCCGGCGGCACCCGCAATTCATCCGCCAGAGATGGTGCGAGCGCCGCAAAGCCGATCAGGCTGCCCGCTTGCGCCTGCGCGCCGGTGCTCAGCGGCAACCCGGCCAGCCCCAGACCGGCCTGCAACAAGTTGCGCCGCGTGATCGTTGCGGCCGCCGCCAGACGCGCAATGCCCGGGAGGTCCGCATCGCCTCTGTTGCCAACACCTCCGTTGCCGATGTTTACGTTGCCAATGATTGAGGACACCCGCATTCCCTGATAAAATAACGGACTTTTGGCGCGTAGCTCAGTTGGTTAGAGCACTACCTTGACATGGTAGGGGTCGTTGGTTCGAATCCAATCGCGCCAACCAGTTTTTTTACAGTTTGCACATTTCACCTACTCTTTTTATTGGCACCGGAAGCGAGCGTTATGACACCGCCCACTGACACCGCAGGAGTTGTTGCCAAGACTTGAGTGTGCCACCTTTGCATGAATGCTGGATGAAAAGGCGTGACTCAAGAGTCGCGCCTTTTTGTTTTGGTCGCGCCTTTTTTGTTTTGACGGAGTGAATAATGATTGCAGTTACTTTGCCCGATGGTTCCCGACGCAGCTACGACAACCCTTTGACGGTGGCGGATGTGGCGGCGTCGATTGGCGCTGGCCTCGCCAAGGCCGCACTGGCCGGTCGTGTGGACGGCACGCTGGTTGATACCAGCACCCTGCTCGAGCGCGATGTGCAATTGGCCATCGTGACTGAAAAAGATGCCGATGGCGTCGATCTGATCCGCCACTCCACCGCGCATCTGCTGGCCTATGCCGTCAAGGAATTGTTCCCCGACGCGCAGGTGACCATCGGCCCGGTGATCGAGAACGGCTTTTTCTACGATTTCTCCTACAAGCGCCCGTTTACGCCAGACGATCTTGCCATCATCGAAAAGAAGATGATGGAGTTGGCGAAGAAAGACGAGAAGGTGACGCGCGAGGTGTGGAAGCGTGATGATGCCGTGACATTTTTCAAGTCAATTGGCGAACACTACAAGGCAGAGATCATTGCGTCGATTCCTGCCGATCAGGACATTGGCCTGTATCGCGAAGGCCGCTTCATTGACCTGTGCCGCGGGCCGCACGTGCCATCGACCGGCAAGCTCAAGCATTTCAAGTTGATGAAACTGGCGGGCGCATATTGGCGCGGCGATTCCAAAAACGAGATGCTCCAGCGCATCTACGGCACCGCCTGGAGCAAGAAGGAAGACCTCGACCAGCATTTGCACATGCTCGAAGAAGCGGAGAAGCGCGACCACCGCAAGCTCGGCGTGTCGCTCGACCTGTTTCATTTGCAGGAAGAAGCGCCGGGCATGGTGTTCTGGCACCCCAAGGGTTGGGCGCTGTGGCAGCAGGTTGAGCAATACATGCGCCGCGTCTACGTGGACAACGGCTATCAGGAAGTCAAATGCCCGCAGATTCTCGACCGCCGCCTCTGGGAGCGCTCCGGACACTGGGAAAATTACAAGGACAACATGTTCACCACGGCGTCAGAGAATCGCGACTACGCGGTCAAGCCGATGAATTGCCCGGGCCACATTCAGATCTATAACTCGGGGCTGCATTCCTATCGCGATCTGCCGCTGCGTTACGGCGAGTTCGGCCAGTGCCATCGCAACGAAACTTCGGGCAGCCTGCACGGCATCATGCGCGTGCGTGGCTTTACGCAAGACGATGGCCATATTTTTTGTACTGAAGCGCAGATTCAGGAGGAGTGCCTGGCGTTTACACGCCTGCTCCAGCACGTCTACAAAGACTTTGGATTCACGGAAGTCATCTACAAACTTTCCACCCGTCCGGAAAAGCGTGTCGGCTCGAACGAGTCCTGGGACAAGGCCGAGAAGGCGCTTGCCGAGTCACTCGACGCCTGCGGCGTCGAGTGGCAGGAACTCAAGGGTGAAGGTGCGTTTTACGGCCCCAAGATCGAATACTCGCTCAAGGATGCGCTTGGCCGGGTCTGGCAGTGTGGCACCATGCAGGTGGACTTCAACATGCCGGTGCGGCTCGGCGCCGAGTATGTCGCCGACGACAGCAGCCGCAAAAATCCGGTCATGCTGCACCGTGCGATCGTCGGCTCAATGGAACGCTTCATCGGCATCCTGATCGAGAACCACGCGGGTGCCCTGCCCTTGTGGCTGGCGCCAGTACAAGTGGTAATTTCGCCGATTACGGACGCGCAGAGCAACTACGCCTCTGAAATACAACAAAGCCTTAAAAAACACGGATTTAGAGCAACTTCTGATTTGCGGAACGAGAAGATTTCATATAAAATACGGGAACATAGTCTGCAAAAAGTGCCTTATCTTTTGGTCGTTGGCGACAAAGAAATGGCAGCAGGCTCGGTGGCCGTCCGGCCCCGGGGCAGTCAGGATTCCGTCGTGATGCCCTTGAACGCGCTGCTGGAGCGTCTTCAGACCGAAGTGCACAACAAAGCGTAGCCGTAGTTCGTCTAACCCACGGATTTGCGGTACAGGACGGCTTTTTCACAGAATTTGAGGAGAAACTTAAATAGCTCAGGAACGTTCGCAGCGCATCAACGGTGAAATCACCGCGCGAGAGGTGCGCCTGATCGGTGTCAATGGAGAACCCATCGGGGTCGTCACCATTGCCGCCGCCCTGCAACTGGCCGAAGAGGCCGACGTGGATTTAGTGGAGATTGCGCCGCAAGCCGAGCCCCCCGTGTGCCGGGTGATGGATTTCGGCAAGTTCCGTTATCAGGAACAAAAGCGCACCCACGAGGCCAAGTTGAAGCAGAAGCAGATTCAGGTCAAGGAGGTCAAGTTCCGCCCCATGACTGATGACGGCGACTACAAGATCAAGCTGCGTAACCTGATCAAGTTTCTGGCCGAGGGCGATAAAGCCAAAGTCACTTTGCGTTTTCGCGGTCGCGAGATGGCGCACCAGGAGTTTGGTTTCCAGTTGCTTGAGCGCGTCAAGGCCGATCTCGAAGAGCATGCGCAAGTTGAGCAGTTTCCCAAGCTCGAAGGCCGCCAGTTGGTGATGATGCTGGGGCCGAAGAAAAAGGAATTACCGGTCAAGAAAAAGCCGGAGGCCAAGGCCGATGGTACGACTGAGGTCAAGACCGAAGCGAAGGCTGCGGTCAAGCAGGTCACGGTTTCAGGAACCACGCCTCCGGTCGCTACGGCGGCGGCGGCAAGTTAAGGCAGCGTAAGGCGGCGTCCAGAAACAGATTTTGCAGTACCCCGCCGCAGGCGCAGGGGGCAGTTAAAGCGCCTGAAACAAGTCCTCAGAGGGCATCAAAGTTCTTCACTCGTTTAGTGAAGACCCCTTGTGAGACAAATAAATTGGAGTAGTCATGCCCAAGATGAAAACCAAGAAGAGCGCTGCCAAGCGTCTCTTCGTCCGTCCGGGTGGCACCGTCAAGCGCGGTCAAGCGTTCAAGCGCCACATCCTGACCAAGAAAACCACCAAGAACAAGCGTCATTTGCGCGGTACTACGGGTGTGCTCGATGCTGACATGAAGTCAGTCACGCGCATGCTGCCGTACGCGTAAGTCTTCGTTCACGGTTTTCTCATTCACAGTTAGGAGCTCAACATGCCACGAGTTAAACGCGGTGTAACGGCGCGCGCGCGCCACAAGAAAGTCCTCGACGAAGCCAAAGGCTATCGCGGCCGGCGGGGTAACGTATACCGGGTTGCCAAAGAAGCGGTGATGAAGGCGGGGCAGTATGCCTACCGCGACCGCCGCAACAAAAAGCGCGTGTTCCGCGCCCTCTGGATTGCCCGGATCAATGCGGCTGTGCGTGAGCACGGCATGACCTACAGCGTCTTCATGAACAGCCTCAAGCGTGCGTCTATCGAGGTTGATCGCAAGGTGCTGGCTGATCTGGCGGTGATGGACAAGCCGGCGTTTCTGGCCTTGGTTGAAAAGGCCAAGAGCGCGCCTGCTGCTTCCGTGGCAGCCGCCGCTGCAGGCTAAGCCAAACACCGGGAAACCTGCGGGACGTTTTCGGTTTCCCGTGCTGTACAAAAAGGCTGCGCTTCAAACCCGCAGCCTTTTTGCTTCCTGCTCTCACACGACCGCCCTCTGAAAGCTGCCCTCGACAATGTTGGATTTGAACGCCCTCGCAGATGATGCGCGCCATCAGTTTGCCGCCATCGATGACAGCGCCAAACTCGAAGAAGCCAAGGCGCGTTTTCTCGGCAAGGACGGCTCGCTCACGGCTCTGCTCAAAGGCTTGGGCAAACTGCCCGCAGAGGAACGCAAGCAGGCAGGTGAGCGCATCAACGCAGCCAAGTCGGATGTCGAAGCGGCGCTCAATCAGCGCCGCGAGCAACTCGCCAATCTAAAGCTTGAAGCCAAGCTCGCTGCGGAAGCACTCGACGTCACGCTGCCCGGCCGCCTTGCCCAGCGCGGCGGACTGCATCCGGTGACCTTGAGCCAGGCGCGCATCGAAGCCATATTCGCGTCGATTGGCTTCGAAGTCGCAGACGGCCCGGAGATTGAAACCGACTGGTTCAATTTCACCGCGCTCAACAGTCCCGAGAACCACCCTGCCCGCTCGATGCAGGACACCTTTTACGTCGATGGCAAGGACAGCAGTGGCAGACAGTTGTTGCTGCGCACGCATACCAGCCCGATGCAGATCCGCCATGCGCGCATGCATGTGGAGAAATACCAAGGCGCAACGAGCATGCCGCCGATCAAGGTGATTGCGCCGGGCCGCACTTACCGCGTGGATTCGGATGCGACGCACTCGCCGATGTTTCATCAGGTCGAGGGCCTGTGGATCGACGAGCACGTGAGCTTCGCCGATCTCAAGGGTGTGTTTCTCGATTTCATGCGCACCTTTTTTGAAGATGACAACATCACGGTGCGCTTCCGTCCTTCGTATTTTCCCTTCACCGAGCCGTCAGCCGAAATCGACATCGCGTTTTCCACCGGGCCAATGAAGGGCAAGTGGCTTGAAGTGTCGGGCTCGGGCCAGGTGCATCCACAAGTGGTGCGCAACATGGGCCTCGACCCTGAGCGTTATATCGGCTTTGCCTTCGGCTGCGGCATTGAGCGCCTGACCATGCTGCGCTATGGCATCAACGACTTGCGCCTGTTTTTTGATGGCGACATGCGCTTTTTGCAGCAATTCGCCTGAGATCGCATCACCATGAAATTTTCTGAATCCTGGCTGCGCACCTTTGTCAATCCGGCGCTCTCAAGCGAGGCGCTCTGCCACGCGCTCACGATGGCCGGGCTTGAAGTCGAAGAGTCGCATCCCGCTGCCCCTCCGTTTACGGGTGTGGTCACCGGCGAAATAAAGTCATTCGAGAAGCACCCGAACGCTGATCGCCTCAATGTCTGCCAGGTCGATGTGGGCGGCCCTGCGCTGCTCAATATCGTCTGCGGCGCACCCAATGTCGCCACCGGCATGAAAGTGCCATGCGCCATGATCGGTGCCCTGTTGCCGCCCGGTGAAGACGGCAAAGCCTTCGAGATCAAGCGCGCCAAGATGCGTGGCGTTGAGAGCGAGGGCATGCTGTGTTCGGCGCGTGAACTGGGTCTCTCGGACGATCACGCCGGCCTGCTCCCGTTGCCTCCCGGCGCACCGGTGGGCAAACCCGTGCGCGAAGTGCTCGATCTCGACGATCAGGTCATCACCATCAAACTCACGCCGAATCGTGCTGACGCACTGTCGGTGCTCGGCGTAGCGCGTGAGCTTGCCGCATTGACCAGCGCCCCATTGACGGTTCCCGCCTTCGGTGCGATGCCGGTCACGATGGATGAGCGTATCGCCGTCACCATTCACGCCAACGATCTGTGTGGCCGCTTCTCCGGCAGGTTGGTCAAGGGCGTGAACGCCAGGGCAGCGACGCCACAGTGGATGAAAGAACGCCTGGAGCGGTCTGGTCAGCGCCCGATTTCCGCTCTGGTGGACATCTCCAACTACGTAATGCTCGAACTGGGCCGCCCCAGTCACATTTTCGACGCGGACAAGATTCACGGACGGCAATTGCACGTGCGCTGGGGGCAAGCGGGTGAGCAGCTCAAATTGCTCAATGGGCAAACCGTTGATCTCGACAACAAGGTCGGCGTGATTGCCGATGCGCAAGCTGTCGAATCGCTCGCAGGCATCATGGGCGGCGACGCCACCGCAGTCAGTCTGGATACCACGCACATCTTTATCGAGGCGGCCTTTTGGTGGCCGGAAGCGATTCAGGGCCGCGCGCGCCGTTTCAATTTCACGACCGAGGCCGGCCATCGCTTCGAGCGTGGCGTCGATTTTTCCACCACCGTGGCACACGTCGAGCGCCTCACCGCCCTGGTGCTGGACGTTTGCGGTGGCCAGGCAGGGCCGGTGGACGACCAGATCACCGCGCTGCCGGAGCGCAAGCCGGTACGCATGCGCATCGAGCGCTGCCGAAAAGTCATCGGCGTGCCGCTGGACAAGGCTGCCATGCTCGATACCTTCAAGCGGCTTGGCATGCCGGTGCGTGATCTCGACGACGCGCTCGAAGTCACGCCGCCGCCCTACCGTTTTGACCTGTCGCTCGAAGAGGACCTGATCGAAGAAGTCGCACGCCTGTTCGGTTTCGACAATATCCCCGCTCTGCCCCCGCAAGCAGCAGCGGCGATGAATCTCGCCCCGGAGTCGCGCCGCAGCGTACTCGCATTCAAACGCTTGATGGCCGGGCGTGACTTTCACGAAGTCATCAACTACAGCTTCGTGGACGAAGCGTGGGAACGCGATCTGGCCGGCAATCTGGCGCCCATCCGCGTGCTCAACCCAATTGCCAGCCAGTTTGGCGTGATGCGCTCGTCGCTGTTCGGCGGACTGGTCGCCAATGTGGTCTACAACGTCAATCGCAAGCAGGCCCGCGTGCGCGCGTTTGAAACCGGCGGCATCTTCCGCCGCGATGCCGGTGTGCCCGATGGTGCGCTGTCGGTGGCGGGCTTCTCACAGCCGCGCATGCTCGGTGCCATCGCCTACGGCCCAGCGGCGCGCGAACAGTGGGGCGTCAAGACGCGCATCGTCGATTTCTTTGACCTCAAGGGTGATCTCGAGGCCTTGCTTGCACCGCTCACTGCGCAGTTCGCACCCGCCGCCCATCCAGCCTTGCACCCCGGCCGCTCGGCGCGCGTCAGCATTGCCGGGCAGACTGCGGGCTTCATCGGCGAGCTGCATCCGAAATGGGTGCAGGCACACGGGCTGCTCGCGGCGCCGGTGCTGTTCGAGATCGACCTCGCGCTCGCTGCCGGCGTGCCCCTGCACACGCACAACGAGGTGTCCAAGTATCCGCCACTCTCGCGCGACATTGCCTTCGCGCTCCCGGCTACAGTACCCGCAGCGGACGTGCTGGCGACCCTGCTCAAGGCCGTGCCGGAGCGCATCAGCAGCATCGAATTGTTTGATGATTTTCGCCCGCGGGCGGCGGCTCCCGACAGCCCTGCGAAGGTGTCTGGCGGGCTCGCCGAAACCGAAAAAAGCCTTGCATTCCGGGTAGTTATGCAAGATACTCAGAAAACACTTACAGATGCAGAGGCCGATGAAATCTGTGACCGTCTGGTCGCTGCGGTCCAACAAAAGCATCAAGCCAGATTGCGCGCGTGACAGGAGGTCCGGGTTGCAAAGCAACCGGGAGCGACATGAATCTTGAGAACAACGACATGGGCAACGAACCTGCCGAAGGCGTCCTTCCCCAAGATGCCGCTGCGGGGACATTGACCAAAGCCGAGCTGGCCGACATGCTGTTCGAAAAGGTCGGTCTCAACAAGCGCGAGGCCAAGGACATGGTCGAAACCTTTTTCGAGGAAATCCGCACCGCACTCGAAAACGGTCACAGCGTAAAGTTGTCCGGCTTTGGCAATTTCCAGTTGCGCGACAAGCCGCAGCGGCCGGGGCGCAACCCAAAGACTGGCGAAGAGATACCGATCACCGCCCGCCGCGTGGTCACGTTTCACGCCAGCCAAAAACTCAAATCGATGGTAGAGGCGCACTATCATGGCCGGTCCGCGCACGTCTGATCGCGCCAACGGCGTCACGCTGCCGCCGATCCCCGCCAAGCGTTACTTCACCATCGGTGAAGTCAGCGATCTGTGCGGCGTCAAGCCGCATGTGCTGCGTTACTGGGAACAGGAATTCACGCAACTCAAACCGGTGAAGCGGCGCGGTAACCGCCGCTACTACCAACACCACGAAGTGCTGTTGATACGGCGCATTCGCGAGTTGCTCTACGAGCAAGGTTTCACTATCAATGGTGCGCGCAACCGCCTCGACGAGGCGATTGTTGTTGCGGCTAGCAAATCGAGCGATACGCCTGCCCCGTCGACCGCTCTCGCTAACCCTTCAGGCGCGGCCTCCTTCAACTTCGCCGGGCTGCGCCGTGACTTGCAGGCGGTCGCCGATTTGTTGCGTTGATGCGTTGATGAGCAGGATTTAGCTGGGCGCAGCAGCGGGTTTTTGCTAAAATGATTTGATTGATCGCGCCACAACGCAATGTATTCCCGGAGAGGTGGCAGAGTGGTCGAATGTACCTGACTCGAAATCAGGCGTAGGTGTAAGCCTACCGTGGGTTCGAATCCCACCCTCTCCGCCAACGAAAAAACCACCCGCAATCCGGGTGGTTTTTTTATGAGTGGCCACAGGCGATACCGGGCTGGCCTATTGCCGTGCGATCCGTTCCGCGCCATTCATGTACGGGCGCAGCACCGGCGGCACCGTGACGCTGCCATCGGCGTTTTGATAATTCTCCAACACTGCTACGAGGGTGCGGCCCACCGCGAGGCCTGAGCCGTTGATGGTGTGTACGAGTTGCGGTTTGCCTTTTTCATCACGGTAGCGCGCCTGCATGCGCCGCGCCTGGAAGGCTTCGAAGTTGCTGCATGAAGAAATTTCGCGGTAGGCGCTCTGCCCCGGAAGCCAGACTTCAATGTCATAGGTTTTCGCTGCCGAGAAACCCATGTCACCGCTGCACAAGGTCACCACGCGATAGGGCAACTCCAGCTTGCGCAAGATGGTTTCGGCATGACCGGTAAGGGCTTCCAGACAATCGTAGGATCGCTCCGGATGCGCAATCTGCACCAGTTCCACTTTGTCGAATTGGTGCTGGCGGATCATGCCGCGCGTGTCTTTGCCGTAGGAGCCGGCCTCGGAGCGAAAGCACGGTGTGTGGCAGACAAACTTGAGCGGCAGCGATTCGAGCGCAACGATCTCGTCGCGCACGAGATTGGTGACCGGCACTTCAGCGGTCGGAATCAGGTAGAGCTTCTCGTCTTTGCCCTTGAACGTGGCAAACAGGTCTTCCTCGAATTTGGGCAACTGGCCGGTGCCACGCATGGACTCGGCATTGACCAGGTAAGGTGCGTAGATTTCGGTGTAGCCGTGCTCTTGCGTGTGGGTGTCTAGCATGAATTGGGCGAGCGCGCGATGCAGGCGTGCGACCTGCCCTTTCATCACTGCAAAGCGCGCACCGGAGATTTTTGCAGCGACGGCAAAGTCCAGCCCGCCCAAGGCTGCGCCGACATCGACGTGGTCCTTAACTTCGAAAGCGTAAATGCGTGGCGTGCCGATGCGGCGCACTTCCACATTGTCATCGGCTGACTTGCCCGCTGGCACACTCTCATGCGGCAGATTGGGCATGCCGAGCAGCATGGCGTCAATGCGCGTCTGAATGCTGCCGAGCTGCTCCTCGCAGGCCTTTTGCTCATCGGCAAAGCCGCTGACCTGGGCCATGAGCGCGGAGGCATCTTCACCCTTGCCCTTGAGCGCGCCAACCTGCTTGGACAAGATATTGCGCAGCGCCTGCAGCTCCTGGGTGCGCATTTGCACTGCTTTGCGTTCAGCTTCAATCGACTGAAACGCGTCAACATCAAGCACGAAGGGGCGGGCAGCGAGGCGCGCAGCAACGGCCGGCACGTCTTTGCGGAGCAACTGGATATCAAGCATCGGTAGGGCGAAGAGAAATCGCGTGGGGACAAGGCAAGGATTTTAACCGCGCCGCTTTTCGGCAGACTTGGCCGCAGCGTCGCGCGCACGCAATTCGGCGAGCTTGTCGCCAATTTTGATCTCCATGCCGCGCGCGACTGGCTGATACCAATGCTCGTCGGCCATGCCATCGGGTAAATAGCGCTCACCTGCCGCATAGGCATCAGCTTCGTTGTGCGCGTAGCGGTACTCCTTGCCGAAGCCCATGTCCTTCATCATGCGCGTCGGCGCATTGCGCAAATGCATTGGCACCGGACGGCTGGCGTCTTTACCAATGTGTGCGCGCACCGCGTTGTAGGCGTTGTAGACCGCGTTCGACTTCGGCGCGACAGCGAGATAGACCACCGCTTCAGCAAGCGCAAGTTCGCCCTCGGGTGAGCCGAGGCGCTCGTAGGTCTCGGTTGCGTCGAGCGCGAGGCGCAGTGCGCGCGGATCGGCGAGGCCGATGTCTTCGACCGCCATGCGCACCAGACGGCGCGCGAGATAGCGCGGGTCGGCACCGCCGTCGAGCATGCGCACCAGCCAATAGAGCGAAGCGTCGGGATTGGAGCCACGCACCGATTTGTGCAAGGCGCTGATCTGGTCATAAAACTGGTCGCCGCCCTTGTCGAAGCGGCGCAGGTTTTGCGAGAGCGCGGTGTCAATCAGCGCAGCGCTGATGGCCGTGAGCTGTTGCGCCATGGCCGATGCCGCGACAATTTCAAACGCATTGAGCAGACGCCGCGCATCCCCATCGGCCCAGCCGGTCAGGCGGTCGCGTGCGTCGTCGTCGAGCGGCGGTGCTGCCAGCGTCAAGCGCGCGCGCTCCAGCAAGCCATACAGCGCCTGCGCATCGATGGGTTCAAGCACGTACACCGTGGCGCGCGAGAGCAAGGCGCCGTTGACTTCAAACGAGGGGTTCTCGGTGGTGGCACCGATAAAGGTGAAGAGGCCGTTTTCCACATAGGGAAGGAAGGCATCCTGCTGGCTCTTGTTGAAGCGGTGCACCTCATCGACAAACAGGATGGTGTCTTCGCCCAGTGCACGCGAACTCTCGGCTGCCTGCACCGCTTCGCGAATTTCCTTCACGCCGCCCAGCACTGCCGAGATGGCGAGAAATTGCGCGTTGAACCCGCGCGCCATCAGACGCGCCAGTGTGGTCTTGCCGACGCCGGGTGGTCCCCACAAGATCATCGAATGTGGCCGCGCCATCTCGAAAGCAACGCGCAGCGGCTTGCCGGGGCCAAGCAGATGCTGCTGCCCGATCACTTCGTCGAGCGTGGCCGGGCGCATGCGCTCAGCGAGCGGAATGCGTTCGGACCCCGCCGCCGCACCAGAACCGGTTAGTGCCATCGCCTCAAAACCCTTGGCCAGAGCGCATCTCAAGCCAGTGATGGCCTGAAACCATTGCCCAGAGCGGCTCTCCGGGAAGGGAGATGCTTCATTTTTCGTCCCCAAACACGTCAGCGCCTTTGGGCGGCACGAAGCGAAACACATCGGCGGAGATCACCGCATTGCGCTCAAGCTTGCCAAAGGTGAGCACCGAGGTTTGACCGAAGGTGTCGGCCAATTCCATCGCCGCGAGTGTCGCGCCGCCCGCCTCGCGCCGCAGGCCGATGCGCACCATTTCAAACGTGGTGTCTTTGGCTTTCGGCGTGGCTTCGAGCCACTCCAGACCATCCTTGTTGCCGGCGTCCTTGAGGGTGAAATTCTTCTCCAGGTCGTCACTGCCGGCGAGAATGGCTGCGGGGCTTTGGCCGAGTGCGCCACCCAGCTTTTTTACTGTGACCTGATTCAAATCCTTGTCGTAGATCCACAGCTTTTCGCCATCGCCGACGATGGATTGCTCATAGGGTTTTTCGTAAACCCAGCGGAATTTTCCGGGCCGCTGAAACTGGAACGTGCCCGCTGCGGGGTGCGATACCTTGCCGCTCTTGTTGACGATGACCTGTGTGAAGGCTGCCTTCCCCGATCGCGTCGACTTGACAAACTCGCGCAGGGCATCAAGTGCAGCGGCGTGGCTCGTGCTTGCGCACAACAGACTGGCGAACAAGAGGCTTAAGAACGTGGCACCGATCTTGGCGCCGCTCGTCCTGCTACTCGTCCCGCCGCTCGTCCCGCCGGTACTCCCGCAGCGCCTGAGGGGAACTCGCATGCATGCGATGAAATTCATTGCAGTGTGATCTTTCGTTAAGGCCGCAGGAGTGTGCGGTGCCTGACGGATACCGGCGACGGTTGCGCCGGCCTATTCGGCACGTGCCGGCGCCAGAATGTCGCGATTGCCGTTGCCCTGCATGCTTGATACCAGACCTGCCTTTTCCATGCCTTCGAGCAGGCGTGCCGCTCGGTTGTAGCCAATGCGCAAATGGCGCTGCACCAGCGAGATGGATGCACGCTTGTTCTTGAGCACCACCTCGACCGCCTGATCGTAAAGCGGGTCGCTCTCGGCATCTGTACTGCCTTCGGCAGCAGCCGCACCCTCCTCGCCTTCGAGCACGCCGCCTTCAAGGATTCCCTCGATGTAATTGGCCGCACCCAGCGTTTTGAGATGCTTGACCACCTTGTGCACTTCTTCGTCGGACACAAACGCGCCGTGTACACGCTGCGGCAGGCCCGAGCCGGGTGGCAGGAACAGCATGTCGCCCTGCCCGAGCAGCGACTCCGCGCCCATCTGGTCGAGGATGGTGCGCGAATCAATTTTGCTCGATACCTGAAACGAAATGCGCGTCGGAATGTTGGCCTTGATGAGGCCGGTGATGACATCCACGCTGGGGCGTTGCGTGGCGAGAATCAGGTGGATGCCGGCCGCGCGCGCCTTTTGTGCGAGGCGCGCGATCAGCTCTTCAATCTTCTTGCCGGCCACCATCATCAAGTCCGCCAGCTCATCGATGATGACCACGATCATCGGCAGATGGTCGAGCGGCTCGGGTGCGTCGGGCGTGAGCGAAAATGGATTGGTGTGGGGCCGGCCAGCCTTGATACCCTCGGTGATCTTGCTGTTGTAGCCCGCCAGATTGCGCACCCCGAGCGAACTCAGCAACCGGTAGCGCCGCTCCATCTCACCGACACACCAGTTGAGCGCATTGGCCGCCTGCTTCATGTCGGTCACCACCGGTGCCAGCAGATGCGGGATGTCAGCGTAGACCGACATCTCCAGCATCTTGGGGTCGATCAATATGAGCCGCACATCTTTCGGTTCGGCCTTGTAGAGCAGTGACAGGATGATGGCGTTGATCGCCACCGATTTGCCCGATCCGGTGGTGCCGGCCACCAGCAGGTGTGGCATCTTGGCCAAATCGGCAATCACCGGTTTGCCGGCAATGTCCTTGCCCATTGCGATGGTGAGCGCCGAGGCGTTGTCGTTGTAGACCTGCGAGCCACAGATCTCTGAGAGGCGCACGATCTGGCGTTTCGGATTGGGCAACTCCAGCCCCATCAGACTCTTGCCGGGAATGGTTTCGACCACCCGCACCGACACCAGCGAGAGCGCGCGCGCCAGGTCTTTGGCGAGGCCGACGATCTGGCTGCCTTTGACCCCGGTGGCCGGCTCGATCTCGTAGCGGGTAATTACCGGGCCGGGGTACGCCGCTTTCACTTCGGCCTGCACGTTGAAATCCTTGAGCTTCTTCTCGATCAGGCGCGAGGTGAACTCGATGGTCTCGGCACTGACTGTCTCGACCGTCTCCTGCGCGGCGTCGAGCAACAGCAGCGGTGGCAGGCCCGTGTCCGGCAGGTCGGCAAACAGCGGTGCCTGCTTTTCTTTTTCCGCACGCGGCGATTGCGGCACTTCAACCACTGGCGGCTCGATGCGGATCGTGGAGTGATCCTCAAACAAATCACGCCGGTCTTCCTCGACGACCTGCTCGCGCACTTCCTGCGCCACCACCCCGGCCTGGCGGTCGCGCCGCGCTTCCATCCGGCTTTTGAGGCGCTCGAACACCCACTCACATGCCGCACCTGTTTTCTCGGCAACGGTGATCCAGGAGACGCCGGTGAACAAGGAGAATCCCACCGCCGCACCCAGCAATAGCAGCAAGGTGGAGCCGGTAAAGCCAAACCAGAATTCCGCAAATCGGCCCGCCGAGTCACCCAGCATGCCGCCCGCCACTTGCGGCAATTGCACTTTGAGCGAATACAGGCGC
>JANNCZ010000446.1:0-3652 GCA_031387185.1 Burkholderiales bacterium | reverse complement strand
GCTGCGGCTTGACCTCTTCTACTTCTTCGCATCCTTCACTGGTTGTTGCAGCATGGCCTCGCGCGGCTTCAAGACGTCGTCGAACTTCGGCTTGGCAATCAACAGCGTGAACGGGCCGAGCGCCTTTTCGCGGGCAATGCGTGCGTTGAGGGTTTTGGTTTGTTCGGCAAAGGCCTTCTCGCGCTTGTCCTTGTCTTCCGCTTTTTCATTGGCCGGCGCACTTGGTGCGGGGCGGCTTGGGTCGCCTTGCACCGCTACTTGCGCCGCGTAACGCGTGCCGTCGAGGCGGCCTACCTTGATGCGGTATTCGAGACCGTCATAGGTGCTGGCGATGATTTCGCTGCCCTTGTCGAAACCGGTGTCAGTGCCTGCTGCCGCCGTGTCTTCAAGATCAAGTTTGGCGAGCGCGTAGGAGGCGTTGTTGGCGCGCGATTGATCGAGCGTCGTGCCGCTTGCCGGGCTGCTGCCCTTGCCGTCCTTGGCACTCGCTGCAGGCTTGGCTGCATTGGCGGTGCCGTCGAGTTCCCACGGCGTGTCCATGATCGCGCGGGATACGCGATAGCCGCCGTCCGGCAGCTTCACTTCGAGTGATTTGATGTTCTCGATCACCACGCCTTCACGCGCGATCCAGTCGCCTGCGTTGGCGGTCGCTTGTTTCAGCGGGTCAGCCACCACCAGCACCCGGGTCTGATCGGCCGGCAACATGACGAAGCGGCCATCGCCCGGCGCTTTGGTGGCATCGCCTTCGGGCGCGGTCTTGAAATACTTTTTCCCGAGCCAGAGTTCAGCGAGTGTCTTGCCGTCTGCACCGGCAAACACCACTGAGGTTGCGGTGCCTTCTGCGCTTGCGGATGCGGCGGGTGTCGCGGCCAGTGGCGCAACCAACTGCATGCGCGCACGGTCTTTCTCACCGATGCCTTCAACCTGCCCGGTCTTGATCTCAATCGCTTTGACCACCATCTCGGTGACCTTGTCCAGATCAGCGGAAAATCCGCCGCGCTCGTTGATCACCCAGCGGTCATTCTTCTTTTCCAGCGTGATGGTGGCGCGGGGTTCGCGAATGATGATGCGCGCCACCTCAGCGGCCTTGAGTTGCGGCAGCAGCGGTTGGCCGAGTTTGCTCTCGGTGGCCGGTGTGCTTGACGCGCCCTGATCGCGCAAGGTGACGACGGCGCCCACGCCCATGACGAGCGCGAGCAAACCGAGAATGGCGGCTAGACCTTTGTTCATGTGCTGTCCTGCGCTTACGCGCCCTTGAGTTTGGTGCCGCCAGCGCGGCGCCCGCGCAACACCGCGACACCGATGCCGAACAGCGCGACCAGCAACGGCACGATCGCGATATTGGCGACCTTGGTCCAGAACTGCAAGGCCTCGGCGTCCTGACGCAGGTTCTTGCGCAGGTCTTTCAACTCGCGCCGCGTGTCGAGCGTGCGCTTTTTGAAGCGCTCGACTTCAGCCTGTTGCGCGGGCGTGAGAATCTGCGCCGACTTTTGTGCACCCGACTGCTTTTGCAGCGCTTGCATCTTTTCGGTGGTCTGCATCAGATCATCTTCGAGCGATTTGATCTTGCTGAAGTACTGCTTCTGCGCATCTGCCTCCATCTCGCGCACGACCGTGAGCGGGCGGAAAATTGATTGGCGCGTACGCAGCGACGACAGGTCGTCGCCCGCTGCGGCTTGTTCGACCAGACCCTGCGCAAAGGCAAGGTTGCCGTTGGATGGTGTGACCACGCGCTGGCCGAAGATGTTCTGCACTTCGACGGCTGCGCCGTCGGCGAGCATGTCGGCGTCGGCGACCAGCACCACGGTATTCTCGCCTGCGGATTCGTTCAGCGGCGCGGCTGCGGGGGCTTTCGCGGCGGCTGCGCCATCGCTCTTGCCGTCACCCTTGCCGTCACCCTTACCGTCACCCTTACCGTCACCCTTACCATCGCCTTTCGCATCAGGCTTCGGCGCCGGTTTGGCGAAGGGATCAGCCGGTTGCCCTTCGGGAAACGCCGTCTTGAACTTGCCCGACAAGCGCACCGCCAGCGGCAGACTCTTGTTGAGCGGCACGAAGCCTTTCATTGCGGTATCCCCCGAGAGCGAAGCGACGATGCCGTCGATCATCATCGTGTTGCTCGACGAGCGGATCAATTCGCTCACCTTCAAACCGTCAGCCGGTTTGATATCGAACACGCCCGAGAACGCCAGCAGCAAGGTGTCGATCTGGCCGAGTGCCACATCGTCACGGTTGAAGGCCTTGCGGTTCAAGGTCAGCACAGTCGGCGTAGTGCGCTGGCCGGCACCGGATGCGTAATTGATGTCGGCCAGCACCTTGCCCGCCTCCATGCCGACGCCCCAGGCCTTGAACAGACGCGGCAGACTCGACTGCCCGGCCTGCCCGCCCGCCATCGGCATCATTGGATTGGGCTGCTGGTCGAAATACATGTGCGGGTCAACGAAGGCGATCAGCTTGCCGCCACGCAGTACGAACTGGTCGAGCGCGTATTCGGCGCGCTCCATGATGTCGCGCGGCTGGATCAGCAAAATGGTCTTGATCGCCGGATCGATGCTCTCGGCATCCATGCCGACGATCTTCACATCGAAGTCGCGCTTGAGTTCGGACATCAGCGCCCACGCTTCGGTGGGCTGCGCCTGCCGGGCCATCGGGTTGAACGGCGCGCCCATCACCGGCAGCGCGCTCATCACGCCGAGCACCGGTTTCTCGGTCACCGCCACGCGCGTGATGGCGCGGATCAAATCGTATTCGAGCAGGCGTTCGCGTTGCGCGCTGAGCGCCGAGATGGCCTGCTTGCGGTCAAGTTTGGAGACTGAGAGGCCGAGATAAAACTGTTCGCCGGTGGTCAGCGTCTGCGGCTCGACACCGTCAAGCTGGGCAGCGTCTTCTTCATCCGAGTCGGGTTTGGGATTGAATTTTTCGATCACCAGATTGCTGCCGGCCACCGCCTTGAATTCGCGCAGCAGGTCTTCGACATTTTTGGCGAAGGTCTTCAACTGCACCGGCATCGCGGCGTCGCCCTGCGAGATGTAGACACGCACCTTGACGGGGGCATCGAGCTTGGCCAGCGCGCGGCGCGTACCGTCTGAAAGCGTGTAGAGCTTGCCCTGCGTGAAGTCGGCACGCACGGCGGTGCGCCCGGCGAGGAAGTTGAAGGCAATCAACAACACCGCGAGCGCCGCCAAACCGGCAGCGGAATAAACCAGGGCTTCGTTTTTCTTGATGGCTTGCAGCATGGCGTTCATCCCGCCCTCCGGTTACGCAAAATGATGGCAGTGGCGAACAGGGCGAAGGCGATGATCGAGACGAAGAACAGCAAGTCACGCGAGTCCACCACGCCGCGCTGAAAGCCGTCGAAGTGGGTCATCACCGAAAACGCCGCCACCGTGTCGATCACCGCCGGGCTGGCCCAGCGCGTGAGCATGTCGGTTACCGGGTTAAAACCGGCGAGGATCAGGAACAGGCACAGCACCACCGAGACGATGAAGGCCACCACCTGGTTGCGCGTGAGCGCCGAGGTCATTGAGGTGATCGCGAGATAAGCGCCCGCGAGGAAGAAGCTGCCGAGGTAGCCGGCAAAAATCTGCCCGTTGTCGGGCGAGCCGAGCCAATTGACCGTCAGCACCACCGGGAAGGTGAGCAGCAGCGCGAT
>JANNCZ010000366.1:0-3741 GCA_031387185.1 Burkholderiales bacterium | reverse complement strand
CGGTCAAAGTCGATGGCACGCACATCACCGCAGGCCTTGACGCAATCACGATGGCTTTTGCATTTGTCGAGATCAACCTGATACGAAAAATTGATCGCGCCCTCGGGGCAAGCATCGACACAGGCATTGCAGCGCGCGCAGGCATCGAGATCAATCGGATTGCGCGTGACCCACTCGGCTTCAAACTTGCCGAGCCAGCCGTCAAGGCGCTTGACCTCGCCCGATATCACGGGGAAATGCCGCTCGGCCGGCAGCACCGCAGCATTTGCATTGCCTGTCATCAACACGCAGACATTGAGACGCCCGGCCAAGCGCTCGGCCCATGCCAGCGCGGCAGGCCCGTCGCCCACGATCAAGGTGGCGCCATTGGAGCGGTAGCTCACGCCGGGCTGCGCAGGCGGGTCGGGTAGTTGCGCCATCGCCAGCAACGCGGCGATTTTTGGCGCGGCCGCGCTTGCTTCGCTCGACCAACCGCCGCTTTCGCGAATGTTGACAAAGCGCAGCGGCACTTCGCGATGCACCGTGCCGCTGGCCAACTCGGTGAACAGCGGCGCTTCCTGGGTGCAGGCGACCGTGAGTGATTCGACGTTCTGCGCGGCACCCGCGAGCGCGGTTTCGTATGCACTGATCTCGCGGCGGCACAACTCGTGGTGCACCTTCAGCGGTGCATCAATGCCAAGTGCCTTGGCGAGCGCGCCGCCATCCAGCGGCATGGTGTGATTGCAGTTGCAGACGAGGCAGGTAGACATTCAGGGCTTCGGGGTCAATGAAGAGGTTGGTTCAACGGCTGTCGGTTCCGCTGCTGCGGCGGCACCCGTGATACCGGTTGCAACGGCAGCATCAATAGCCACTTGAGGTGGTTTTGCCGTCTCTAGCGCGGCATCACCTTCACCTGCTGCAAGCCGCTCCCCATCAGCGGCTTGCGCACGCAAACGCACCCGTTCAGCCTCTTCCTCCGCTTCTTCCTTGCTGTAGTCGAACAGCTTGAGCATGCGTGATTGCGCGAGGCCGCGCAACATCGACTCAGGGATGGGATCGGCCTTGGTGTAATCGTCGATATAGGTGTCCAGCCCGTCCATCACATTGAAATGCGGATCGGTGAACAACTTTTTCATCGCCGCATTGCGCGAGGCGAGCGGCACGTCAGCCTTCATGAAGCGGCTGTAATCGGACTCGGGCGTCAACGTGTCGATGGCGGGCAAATCAGCGGGGGCAGTCACGGGTGCTGGAGCAACCGGCGCACGCGCTGCTACATCGGCGGCACGCTGCTGTTCCTGCTTCTGCGCAACCTGCGTGTCTTCCACCGTGCGCTTCTCCGGCTCGGCGCGCTTGCGGCGCGACCAGCGGCCAACGAACGACTCATCACGCGGCTGTGCAGTGCTGTTGGCATCCGGATGGATGCGATCCATCGTTCCGCTCATCGCGTCCGCCCCCGTAACGGCAACACCATTGCGCCGCTCACAACTGCGCCTTGTCACGCGGCGCCAGAAACGAAACCTTCAACCGCTTCTTCTTTGGTTCAGGCTTGTAGTGAAGCTTGACATACTCATCCAGCCACGACGCCATAACATTAGGCATCGCTACCGCGTCGACGCGCTCCTGAGCGTCCATCCAGCGTGCCGCTTCGTTGTAGCTCGCTGTCACACTATGCGGCAGTGGCGCTTCGTCGCCCTCTTCCTGCCGCCACATCACGAACACCTTGGGCTCACCCGTCGCCACGTTCAAATAGTAGCCCTCAGCTTCATCACGATAAAGCGTCACGAAAAATCCATCATGCCGCTGAAACTGGCTCCCACCAAGGATCTCCACGAATTCTCCAGCAGCGTCAAGCAACTCAACGCCAGCCGCGCGCCACGCATGCGTCACCCAGCGGCTCTCGATGGCGTAGCGCTCCATGATGACGGCGATGGCAATGGCGGGTTGGGTCACGGGCTTGAGCTAACTTCGATTATTCGCGGCGCAGAGAGTCTGGCTTTGACGCGTTTGCTATTATCAAGCAATTGATACCGGCACAGGCAATCTCCCCGTGACAGGCAAGGTTATCCCTCTCAAACAAGCACGCGCCGCAGACCGCATCCCGGCCGTACCCGCACACTCGGCAGCACCGTCCGGCCTGCTGGCAGACACGCGCGGCCGCGCGCTGCGCGACCTGCGCATTTCCGTTACCGACCGCTGCAATTTCCGCTGCACTTACTGCATGCCCAAGAGCGTATTCGACAAGGACTACCGCTACCTGCCACAGGATGCGCTGCTCTCGTTCGAGGAGATCACCCGCATCGCACGCATTTTTGCCGCCCATGGCGTCGAGAAGATCCGCCTCACCGGCGGCGAGCCGCTGCTGCGCAAAAACATCGAAGCCCTGATCGAAATGCTCGCGGCGCTCAAGACCCACGATGGCCGGCCGATGGATTTGACGCTCACCACCAACGGCGCGCTGCTGCCGAAGAAAGCGCGCGCCCTCAAGGCCGCGGGCTTGCAACGCGTCACCGTTTCACTCGACTCACTCGACGACACCATCTTTCGCGCAATGAACGATGTGGACTTCCCGGTGGCCGACGTACTGCGCGGTATCGATGCCGCCGTGGAGGCCGGCTTTGACCCGGTCAAGATCAACATGGTGGTCAAGCGCGGTGTCAACGACGATGGCGTGGTGCCGATGGCGCAGCGCTTCAAAGGCAGCGGCCATATCGTGCGCTTCATCGAATTCATGGATGTCGGCTCGTCCAACGGCTGGCGCATGGACGATGTGGTGCCATCGGCCGAGATCGTGCGCAGGATCAACGACGTCACCCCGCTGGTGGACGCCGACGCTAACTACAGTGGCGAAGTCGCCGAGCGCTGGGCCTATCGAGACGGCAGCGGCGAGATAGGCGTGATCTCCAGCGTCAGCCAGGCGTTTTGTTCCACCTGTACGCGCGCGCGCCTCTCGACCGAAGGCAAGCTCTACACCTGCCTGTTTGCCCAGTCCGGCCACGACTTGCGTGCCCTGATGCGCGCGGGGCGCAGCGATGCCGATTTAGCAGGTGCGATCGGCCTGGTGTGGAATACCCGCGCCGACCGTTACTCGGAAATCCGCACCGAGGACACCGCGCGGGCGAAGAAAATCGAAATGTCCTACATCGGCGGTTGATGCGCCAGCCCGGCAATCATGTAATATTGATGTATTACAAACACGCTGGAGACGAACCATGACTCTCACCGTGCGTCTGGAGCACAAAGTTGAACAAACGCTGGCGGTCTACGCCGTCGATCAGGGCATCTCGAAAAGTGAGGCCGTCAAACGCGGCTTGAAGCTGTTGTTCGAATCGACACCGCCGAAGAAATCGGCGTATGAGCTGGGCAAGCATCTGTTCGGCCGCCATTCGAGCGGGCGCACCGATGGTTCCGAAAACCATTCCAAGTACGTTAAAGAGGCCATCCGTGCCAAGTACGCTCGTCGATACCGGCCCCCTGGTAGCGCTGTTTGACCGGCGCGACAAATGGCACGACACGGTCAAAGACTTTCTTGCGCGCCACCAATTGGCGATTGTCACTACTTGGCCGGTACTCACCGAAGTCTATTTCCTGGTCGAGCAGCACGTGTGGCTCGACTTTCTGGAATGGGTCAATGACGGGGCGGTCGCCATTGCGGATATCCCCGGGGATGAAATCAAGCGGATTCTTGCGCTCTCGCGCAAGTACAAAGACCTGCCAATGGACTTTGCCGACGCTTCGCTGATCGTACTTGCGGAAATTCAAAAT
>JANNCZ010000332.1:0-14610 GCA_031387185.1 Burkholderiales bacterium | reverse complement strand
GCACTGCGCGTTCACTTTCGCAATTGGGTGATGAAAGGCACGCCGCCACCGCCGAGCCGTTACCCGACGCTCGCCAAAGGTGAACTTGCTCCTGCGCACAAGACCGCCATTGGCTTTCCCACCCTGCCAGGCCTGCGTGCCACGGTGCCAGAGCCCGGCTTCATCATGCCGGTGCATGACTACGACTGGGGGCCGCGCTTCAATGCCATCGATGGCGCCGGCATCGTCTCGAACGCGCCGCCGCGCATCAAACGTTCTCTCAAGATGCTTGCGCCCAAGGTCGATGCCGACGGCAACGAAGTCGGTGGTGTGCCGGTGCCCTTGCTCGACGCGCCGCTCGGCACTTACCTTGGCTGGAACGTGACGGCGGGCGGATTTCACAAAGACCAAATCTGCAACTATGCCGGCGGCATGGTTCCGTTTGCGAGGACCGCCGATGAGCGCCGCGCCAACAATGATCCACGCCCTTCGTTGCAAGAGCGCTACGCCACGCATGAGGGTTATGTCGCTGCAGTAAAGAAGGCGGCGGAGCGCAGCGTGGCCGAGGGATTCCTGTTGCCTGAAGATGCTGCTGCGTTGATTGCTGCTGCCGACAAGAGCGCCGTGTTGCGTTGATGCGCGTGGGCGTGTTTGCGGCCCAGCCGTGTCCTCAAGAACCGCTCCCATCAAGGGTCTTGGCCGATTGACGCCATGCGACCCGCTCCCACCAAGGATTTCAGCCGTATGGCCTTGACCGATTTGTCTCATCCCAACCCTCACCCGCAATCGAACACAGCATGAAACTGAATCTGCAAAACAAAGTCGCCATCGTCACCGGCGGCACCCAGGGCATTGGCCTGGCCACCGCGCATGCGCTCGCGGCTGAAGGTGCATCGGTGGTCATTGCCGCGCGCGGGCGCGAGCGTCTCGACGCAGCGGTGGCAGCTATTGTCGCGGCAGGCGGCAAAGCGGTGGCGGTGCAGGCCGACATGTCGAAAGAAGCGGATTGCGCACGTGCGGTCAAGGAAGCGCTCGCCGCGTTTGGCCGCGTTGACATTCTGGTCAACAACGCAGGCACGTCAAATCGCGGCGCGTTCGAATCGGTGACCGACGCGACTTGGCAATCTGATTTCGATCTGAAATTGTTTGGCGCGATTCGCCTCACGCGATTGGTGATCCCCGAAATGCGCAAGCAAGGTGGCGGGCGCATCATCAACCTGACCAACATCGGCGCCAAGCAGCCGGCCGCGCAATCGATGCCAACCTCAGTGACGCGCGCGGCGGGCCTGGCGATGACCAAGGCGCTCTCCAAAGAATTCGCGCCAGACAAGATTCTGGTCAACACGGTATGCATCGGCCTGATCCGCGCCGGTCAGCACGAAACCAAGGCTGCCAAGGCCGGGCGCAATGTCGAAGATTTGTATGTCGAGATGGGCAAGAGCATTCCGCTGGGGCGCGTCGGTCGCGCCGAAGAAGTAGCCAACGTCATTACCTTTCTCGCGTCGGACGCGGCCAGTTATGTCACCGGCACCAGCATCAATCTCGACGGCGGCACCTCGGGCGTGCTGTAAACCGTATTGCAGAACCATCACCGGCCAGCGCCGGATCAAACCGTTCGCGCTGCCGGGCAAGTGGACACACGTCACGTTTGAAGGAGATCAACATGAATCATTCTCGACAGCTCATGCATTTTGCCTCCACGCTGCTCGCGCTCGCTGCGTTCGTCACCTTGCCGGGCTGCGCGCAGCGCGGCGCACCGCAGGCACCGGCCCCGATTGCGGCCTCCGCGCCCGCCGTCACGCCCGCTGCCATCGCCGCAGCGACGCCCGCGATTGTGCCCAAGGAAGGCACCTGGATCGTCAAGGACTTCCGCTTTCACACCGGCGAGACCCTGCCCGAACTCAAGCTGCACTACACGACGCTTGGCAACCCCGCCAACGACGCCGTGCTGGTGCTGCATGGCACGACCGGCTCGGGCACCGGCATGCTCGGGCCGGCGTTTGGCGGCGAGTTGTTCGGTGCCGGTCAGCCGCTTGATGCGAGCCGCTATTTCATCATCCTGCCCGACGTCATCGGCCACGGCAAATCGAGCAAGCCATCGGATGGCCTGCGCACCAGGTTTCCACGCTACAACTACACCGACATGGTCGACGCTGCACAGCGCCTCGTCACCGAGCACCTCGGCATCAAACGCCTGCGCCTGGTGATTGGCAACTCGATGGGCGGCATGGAAACCTGGGTCTGGGGCACGCGCCACCCCGGCATGATGGACGCTCTGGTGCCGATGGCCTCGCAACCGGCCGAGATGTCGAGCCGCAACTGGATTTTGCGCCGCCTCATCATCGACTCGATTCGTAATGACGCGGCATGGAACAACGGCAACTACACCACGCAACCCAAGAGCGCGCAGTACGCCTCGGTGATGTACAACTTCGCGACCAACGGCGGCAATCAGGCGCTGCAAAAAGCCGCGCCAACCCGCGCCCAGGCCGACGCCCTGCTCGATGGCCGCCTCAAGGCGCCGTTCACCGCCGACGCCAACGACACGCTGTATCAGTGGGACTCGTCGCGCGACTACAACCCGGCGCCGCAACTCGACAAGATCACCGCACATTTGCTCGCGATCAACTCGGCCGATGATGAGCGCAACCCGCCCGAGACCGGCGTGCTCGAACGCGAAATCGAGCGCGTCAAAAACGGCCGCATCTTGCTCATCCCCGCGAGCGAAAACACGGCAGGACATGGCACCACGGGGCAGGCGAAAAACTGGAAGCAGCAGCTTGCGGAGTTTTTGCGGGATGTGCCGCGTGGGATCAAATAATTCTGCTACACACCTCTCCTCACGCATCGAAGGTGTCCGGACCATGGGCAATTCGGAAACAGAGCTACGCGATTGATCCTGTCAAGCTCGCGCGAAATACGCAAGGGTTGGCGCACGTGTTTTGTCTGCCGTCAATCTGGTTGGACGGCATCAAGCAAATGCGCCTCGACTACGATCCGCACGCAATTGCCCAAAATCGTCTCGGTGAATTTCGCGACGAATACACTATCAACTATCGAATTGGCCAAAGTTCACGTCAAATACTTGGGCCCCACCTGAAATTTGGCACGAGAAAAGAAGACCGGTACACCATGCGAATCTACTTCCTGTGGGACGATGATCGGCAGTTGGTCGTCATTGGACATTTACCTTCACATCTCGGGACTCGGGCAACACAAAAGAAGGGAATATTCAGCGACAACGACGTAAATAATGTGCGCCCATTTGATGGCGACAAGTATTTTGGGAGTGAATAAAAAAACAGATAGCGGGCATCGGGCCAGCGGTGGCATCTCTCCCACACATCATGAACATCCTTGTTCAAGGCACCGCCACCATCCTCGCCGCTGACTTTGTTTCAGGCTTCGTGCATTGGGCGGAGGACGCCTATGCGCGCAAGGACACGCCGATCATCGGCAAACTGATCGCCGGCGCGAACATCACATGCGCCCGCGCGCTTTTGTCGAGCGTACCTGGCTGGAAAGCTCATGGGACCTGCTCGCCGTGGGCGTGCTGGTGATTGCAGGCGCCTGGGCCATGCAGCTCTTGACCTGGCACGTGTGGCTGTTCGTCTTCATCGCCATCAACGCCAACCAGATTCACAAATGGGCGCACAGCAGCCCGCGCGAAAACGGCGCACTGGTGACCTTCCTGCAAAAGATCAAGTTGCTGCAAACGCAACGCCATCATGCGCGCCATCACAGCGGGCAGAAAGACACGCACTACTGCTCGGTCACCAACGTACTCAATCCGGTGCTTGACAAGGTTGGGATGTGGCGCGGATTTGAGCGCATCAACGAAACGGTGTTTGGGTTGAAGCGCCGGCCTGATCCGACTGTCAAAACCGCTGGTGCAGGTCACCACTGAAGCAACGCACCGGCCGCTCAGTCGCGCACTCGCGCTTCCATCAGCTCCAGGCGCTTTTCCAGCCGCGCAGTGTCATCGCGCAAGGCGCTGACATCGCGCGCGAATTGCGCGCCCGCGCTGCGCCGCACCAGCGTGGGGTCTTCATCGAGCAGGAAGGCGCTGACGGTTTCTTGCCAGCGTTGCGAGGCATCGATTGCGTAGGCGCGCAAGGACTTTGCGCCTTGCATCAGGCCGTGCGCGGCTGCGCCGCCGGTGCGGCGCGCGAGATCGTCTTCAGCATCCCAGCGCACCTCGCGCGCGAGTTGGCCGAGCACTTGCGCGAGTTCTGCGTCGCCTTCGATGCGCACGTTTTTCATGGCGGCATCGGCGTCGAGTGCAAACTGCGGCAGGCTGGCGAGCGGGACAGTGAGGGAGACATCGAATGCGACCTCTGGCGCAGCCGCACCGGATAGACCGGTGCCTGCCCCGGAATAGTCAGAGGCATCAGTCTGTACGCTATGGTGGGAGCCATTATTGGCGCCATGCTCCTGAAGAATGGCTTCCACCAAGCCCTCTGGCGTGATCGTCCAGAACAATGTAACCGGCGCTGCACGCAGCTTCACTTGGCGCCCCGCGTGCGCACGCAGTGTGGCGCGCGCCCAGGGGTGCTGGCCGAGCACGTGATTGACGAAGCGCGTGACGGCTTGCGGCAGATCCGGCAGACCAGGCGCTGGTTGTGGTGCGGTTTCGGTTGGAGTCATGGCGTCTAGGTCTGCACCAGTTTGCGATGCTTTTGAATGCTCATCAAAATGCCGATGCCGAGAAACAGCGTGACAAGGGCCGTACCACCATAGCTTACGAATGGCAGCGGTACGCCCACTACCGGCAAGACGCCACTTACCATGCCCAGATTGACGAAGGCGTAGGTGAAAAAGATCATGGTGATCGCGCCTGCCAGCAGGCGTGCAAAAAACGTCGGGGCGTTCGCCGCAATCATCAGCCCGCGCAGGATCAGCCAACTGTAAAGCAGCAGCAGCACAAGGTTGCCGAGGAAGCCAAACTCTTCAGCGTAGACAGCAAAAATAAAATCGGTGTGGCGCTCAGGGATGAACTCCAGATGCGTTTGCGTGCCCTTCAACCAGCCCTTGCCGGTGAGGCCGCCGCTGCCCACCGCGATGGTCGATTGAATCGTGTGAAAGCCTTTGCCGAGCGGGTCGGTGGTGGGGTCTAACAGCGTGCAAATGCGGTTCTTCTGATAGTCCTTCAACCCCGGCCATGACACGCTGGGCTGACAAACATCGTCCTCAAAATAGATCAGGCTGGCGGTGGCGAGCAGGCCGGCCACCAGCACCGGAACGATCAGCTTCCACGACAGGCCGGCGAAAAAAATCACGTACAGGCCGGCCGCAAGCACCAGGATGGCGGTGCCGAGGTCCGGCTGCCTGGCGATCAACAGCACCGGCACCAGCAGCAGCACCGCAGCGGCGGCGTAATCACGCACGCGCACCAGGGCTTCGTGGCGGTGAAAGTACCAGGCGATCATCAGTGGCATCGCGATCTTCATGATCTCCGAGGGTTGAATCACCGTGACCCCGAGACTCAGCCAGCGCGTCGCGCCCTTCTTGGTAACGCCAAACAGGAACACCGCGGCGAGCAAGGCCACGCCGATCAAATACACCGGCACTGCGGCGCGCATCAGGGTTTGCGGGGGAATGTGCGCGGCGATCCACATGATCAGCAGCGCCACTGCGATGTTGCGCAACTGGTCGTAGAAGCGCCCCGGCGTGTCGTAAGTGGCGGAGAACAAGGCCGTGAGGCCGAACAACACCAGGCAGGCGACCACGAGCATCAGGCTGCCGTCAAGATCGCCAAAGAGGAAATGGGCTGCGCGCTTGATCACGCCTCAGTCTCCCTCTTCGTCATCCGCTGCGCCGGCCTTGGGCGCAAGGAACGGCGCGGGGCCGGGCTTGACCGGCTTCTTGCCGAGCAACGCGTAGTCGAACAGCAGGCGCGCAATCGGTGCGGCTGATTGCGAGCCAAAACCGCCGTTCTCGACCAGAATGGCAACCGCAATGGTGGGCTTGTCAGCCGGCGCATAGGCCATGTACCAGGCGTGGTCGCGCAGATGCTCGGCCACGCGCTTGGCGTCGTACTTTTCTGTCTGTTTCACCGTGAACACTTGCGCGGTGCCGGTCTTGCCTGCGCTCGCATAGCCGGCGCCGGCGAAGGCGCGCGCCGACGTGCCGGCGATGGGCACCTCTTCGAGTGCGCGCTTGATCACGGCGATGTGCTCGGGTTTGTAGCCCAGATCGGCCGGGCGTGTGGGTTTGCCTTCTTTATCGAGCGGGATCGGCGGGTTGACGTTGCGCTTGGCGCCGGTGCGCGCGTCTTCAACCGTGCGCACCAGATGCGGCACTTTGATTTTGCCGTCGTTGGCAAGTGTGGCGGTGGCGTGCGCGAGTTGCAGTGGCGTATAGGCGTTATAGCCCTGGCCGATACCAATCGAAATGGTTTCACCGGGGTACCAGCGTTGCTGCTCGGGCTTTTTGAAGCGCGCGGCTTTCCACGCGGTGGAGGGCAGGATGCCCGGCATCTCACCTTCGATGTCGATGCCGGTCAACCCGCCAAAGCCCATCGGCCCGAGATACTTGGCGATGTTGTCGATGCCCATGTCGTTGGCAAGTGTGTAGTAATAGGTGTCGCACGAATGCACGATCGATTTGTGCATGTCCACGATGCCGTGCCCGCCCACCTTGTCATCGCGAAAGCGGTGACTGCCGAACATGTAATAGCCCGGATCGCTGATGGTCTGCTCCGGCCGGCGCTTGCCCATGGTGAGGGCGGCAAGCGCCATGAAGGGCTTGAAGGTCGAGCCAGGCGGATAGGTGCCGCGCAGCGGACGGTTGAGCAAGGGTTTGTCGGGCGAGGTGTTGTAGGCGTCCCAATTGACGGTGTCGATGCCATCCACAAATAAATTGGGGTCGAACCCGGGGCGGCTCGCAAAGGCCAGCACTTCGCCGGTCGCCGGTTCAATCGCCACCACCGCGCCTTTGCGGTCGCCCAACGCTTCCTCGGCGATGCGCTGCAACTCGATGTCGATTGACAGCGTCAGGTTGTTGCCGGAAATCGGGGCATTGCGCGCGAGGGTGCGCACCGCGCGTCCGCCGGCATCGACCTCCACTTGCTCGAAGCCGGTGGTACCGTGCAGTTCCTTCTCATAGCTCTGCTCGATGCCGATCTTGCCCATGTGCTCGGTGCCTTTGTAGTTGGCCTCGAGCTCGCGCGCTTCGAGCAATTCTTGATCCTTTTCGCTGATGCGCCCGATGTAACCAACCACATGCGAGGCGAGTTCACCAAGCGGATACTGGCGGAACAATCGCGCCTTGATGTCAACGCCCACAAAGCGCCAGCGGTTGGCAGCGAAGCGCGCCACTTCCTCATCGGACAGACGCGTGCGGATCGGCAGTGAATCAAAGTTCTTGGACTCTGCCATCAGCTTGTGAAAGCGCTTGCGGTCTTTCGCCTGCACCTCAATGAGTTTGGCCAGCTCATTGATCGTCTCTTCGAGATCGGCCACTTTCGACGGCGTGATCTCGAGCGTGTAAGCGGAGTAGTTGCGCGCCAGCACGACCCCATTGCGGTCGAGGATCAGCCCGCGATTGGGCACAATCGGCAGCACCGAGATGCGGTTGTCCTCAGCCGCCGATTGGTATTCATCGTACCTGACCCATTGCAATACGACGAAGCGCGCCGCGAGCAGCGCAAAACACACCAGCACGGCAGCGCCGGCAAAAATCAGGCGCGCGCGAAACGCCTGCAGCTCCTGTTCGGCGTTTTTGAGTTCGGCCCCGCCCGGCCCGGACGGCAGCGGCGTGTCGGCAGCGCGAAACAGGCGGCGGCTCCGGGGGAGATTCATCGCGCCAATTTTAGACGGTACGCCGGTGCGCGCAGCTATAATTCGCGCCCCATTCGTCACCGTGCAACACGCGCGCCACTTCGTTGTCCAACGCTCCTCATTCTTCGTCCTCCCCTGCGGCAGCTAACGCGGCGGCGGCGCATGCCACGCATGCCACGCATGCCACTAGACCGCCTAGGGCTGCACCCATGCGCCTGCTGCTCACAGGCGCTACCGGCTTTTTGGGCGGCGCAATCACGGCTGAACTGGTGGCGTCGCCGTTTTGGGAGAGTTCGCGCTTTCTGGTGCGTGCGGCAACCCGCGAAGAAGGCGCGGCGCGGCTGCGCGCGACCCTGGCACGCTTCGAGGTGCCCGCCGCACTGCAAGACCGCGTGCGCGCTTCGCAGGTCATTCTTGGTGACTTGGGTGACCCTGACGCGATCTTCGAAGATGCAGCAATGGCCGAGATCACGCACGTGATCAACTGCGCCGCCATCGCCACGTTTTCCAATCATCCGCTGCTGTGGCCGATCAACGTCGATGGCACGTTTGCGTTTGCCAAGCGCCTGTCCGAGACCGCGCGCCTGCAACGCTTCGTGCAGGTCGGCACCGCCATGTGTGTCGGCCCCGACGCACCCAACCCGGTGCCGGAAGACTGGCAGCCAACCGGCCCGATCCGCCATCTGGTGCCCTATACCGAAACCAAGATTTTGATTGAAGAGCGCATGAAGCGCGAGCTGCCGCTGTTGCCGCTGGTGCAGGCGCGCCCGACCATCGTGGTCGGCCACAGCCGTCTGGGCACGCGGCCCTCGGCGAGCATTTACTGGGTGTTTCGCACTGCGCAACTGCTGGAGCGTTTCACCGTGGCGCCAGATGACCGCATCGATGTGGTGCCGGTGGACTGGACGGCACAGGCACTGGTGGCGCTCGCCACCAAACCGGCGTTGAAGCACCGCTTCTATCACCTCGCCGCAGGCCCCAGGCGCGCCTCGATCTTCACCGAACTTGATGTTGCCATGGCGCGCGGCCGCGGCACGCAGCCGGTGGTAACCCGTTACAAGCAGGTCTCGATTGAAGAATTATCGGCCATGCGCGGGCAGTATCAAACGCTGCTCGGCCCCTGCCATCCGCGCATCATGGAGCGGGCGATCCGCCTTTATGGCCAGTTTGCCGCGCTCAACATGACCTTTCACAACGAGCACCTGATCGAGGAAGGCATCGCACCACCGCCACCGTTTGCACACTATGCCGATGTGTGCGCAGCCACCTCCGAATCGGCCACCATTGCCGAGCAAATGCTGGCCGATTTCAAGTAGCGGCTGTGGCCCGCCGCAAGCGCGCAACACGCGATTGCGGCGTCACAAAATTTAACTTTTTCAGTTGCCGGCCATGCGCCGGCCCGCCCCCGTAGCGTGTAAAATCCGGCCTCTCGCTCCGCCGACTTGTTTTCAACGGTTCTTGCCCCATCTGCTCTACGCCATGACCACTCTCTCCACTGTCCAGGAAATGCTCGCCGCCGAGTTTGATCTCGCGGCCGAACGTTTGCAGCCGGACGCCAAACTGGTGGATTTGGGCGTCGACTCCCTCGCTACCATCGAGTTTCTGTTCAAGCTCGAAGAGCGTTTTGGTCTCGACCTCAACAGCGACCCGGCCCCGGTCGATACCGTCGCCGACATCGTTTCCGAAGTGGACCGCCTCCTCGCGGCCAAGGCTGCCACTGCCGCGTGAAGCGGGTTGTCATTACCGGCACCGGCGTCATTTCGCCACTCGGCAATGACCCTGAGCGTTTTTTTGATGCGCTGATCCATGCCCGCAGCGGCCTGCGGCGCCTGGCCGCGCCGTGGGCGGACGCGCTCGCCACACCCTACGCCGGCATTGTGCAGGGGGATGTCGAATCATCGATTCCCAAAATCCGCCGCAACAGCATGGACCGCGTGACCTTGCTGGCGCTGCTGGCCGCGCGCCAGGCGGTGCAGCAGGCCGGGCTGCCCCGAGCTGCGGTGGCCGGCGCGAGCGCCGGCGGCAGTGCCGTATTTGACGACGTGGCTGGCGAACAAACCGGTCTCTACTGGAGCACCGGCATGGGCGGCGCGCATGCGCTCGAAGCCGCCTATCACGAGCTGCTGATCACTCGCGCCGCGCGTCTGCGCCCGGCCACCATCGTGATGGTGATGAACAACGCCGCGACCGGGCAAATCGCGATTGATCTCAATATTCGCGGCCCGAGCTACACCTATTCATCGGCGTGTTCGTCGTCGGCGGTGGCGATTGGCGAAGCCTTTCGCGCAGTGCGTTTTGGTCTGGTCAAAACTGCGATCGCGGGCGGCGCCGAAGCGCTGCTTAGCGAAGGCGTGATGAAGGCGTGGGAGTCGCTCGGCACCCTGGCGCGCATCGGTCGCGGCGGGGCAGCCCACACTGGCCATCCGGCGCAGCACGCACAACCGCCCCACTCAGTACAGCCTGCCCGACCTGCTCCGGCTGCTTTGGCTGCCTCGGGGTCTCCGGCTGCTTTGGCTGTGGCTGCGATGGCTGCGATGGCTGGCGAGTCCGAGTCTGATCCCGCCACCGCCTGCCGCCCGTTCGCCGCCGACCGCAGCGGCTTTTTGCTCGGCGAAGGCGCAGCGGCACTGGTGCTCGAAGAGCGCGAAGCAGCACTGGCGCGCGGTGCCACCATCCTCGGCGAGATTACCGGCTTTGGCAACACCACCGACGCCGGCCACATTACCCAGCCCGACGCCGGCGGGCAAGCGCGCGCCATGCGCCTCGCACTCACCGAAGCCGGTCTGGCACCGGAGCAAATCGACCACATCAATGCCCATGGCACCGGCACCAAGGTCGGTGACGTCAGCGAAACGCAAGCCATCCACGCCGTGTTCGGCTCTCACGCACCGCGCATCCCGATCAGCGCGACCAAGGCGCTGCACGGCCATTTGATGGGCGCGGCAGGCGCACTCGAATGCATCGCCGCACTACTCGCTCTGCGCGAGCGCCGTGCACCGCCCACAGCCCACCTTTGGCACACGGACGCGGCGTGCGATCTGGACTATGTGCCGCTCACCAGCCGTGCGCTGCCCGCTGCGCAAATTGCGATGTCCAATTCTTTCGGTTTCGGCGGCAACAATGCCGTGCTGGTCGTTCAGCGGCAAGCTGATTGAGACTCCGCACTCGGAAATGAGCCTGCAGCGGTACGTTACGCTCTGTGGCAATTGGTCACGGACAGACGGCAAATACTGGGCTACTCTGCGCGAACGGAAGCCACGCTGCCACAAACGAAGGGTTCGCGGCGCCGGTGCCTGACAGCGCCGGCCGCTTTTTCGGAAACGCCCTTTCGCTGGCTGCCACTGCCACGTTACTACGTTACTCTAACTGCACTGCAAACCGCGCCGCACCTCAACGGCATCACCAGCTCCCGATGAATCCTTCCTCCACCACACGCCGCCGGGCCCTCATCGCTGCCGTTGGCGCGCTGGCCGCCGGCTGCGCGGCACCGCCTGCCCTGCGTGGCAGCACCGGGCGCGTGCTGGTGATCGGAGCCGGGTTTGCCGGTTTGTCTGCGGCGCGCGCCTTGCGCCAGTCGGGCTGGCAGGTGACGGTGCTTGAAGCGCGCAATCGCACCGGCGGGCGCGTGCTTTCCGAGCGCAGCAGCAGCGGTCAAGTATTCGACCTTGGCCCGTCCTGGCTGCATGCCGGGCCGCAAAATCCGCTCAAGGCATTGGCAAGCGGTGCCAACATCGCGACACGCGTGACCGACTACGGCAACATGCGCTTTGCCATGCGCCAGGGCGACACCGCGCGCGTCGTGCCGCGCAGCGATGTATTGCGATTCGCACAACTGTTTTCGGGCCAGATGGAGTCGGCAGGGCTGTGGTCGCTGATCGAGTCGCTCGCGGCGGCTGCCGAGCGCAATGGCACACGCCAGCTCTCGGTGGCGGATGTGTTCAACGCCGCGATCAAACGCATCGAGGCAGTGAGTGGTCCGGCAGATCCCGGCCTGGTCGCGTTGCAGCGCTGGGTGCTTGAGTCCAATCTGGCCGCGCCGCTCGAAGAGGTCGGCTTTGCCGCTCTGCTCGACGAATCCGCCACCGAAGACGCAAACACCCTGCTGCCGAGCGACGACCGCTTCGTGGTGGGTGGCATGGATCAGTTGACGCGGCTGTTGACGCTGGATCTGGACATCCGCCTCAATGATCCGGTGCGCCGCATCGAGTGGCGCGCCGGTCATGTGCGCGCCGATACTGCGCAGCGCAGTTTCGAAGCTGATGCCGTGGTGGTGACCATTCCGGTGGGGCTGCTCGCCAAGGGTGCGATTGCGTTCGCGCCGGCGCTGCCACCGGAAAAAATCACCGCGGCCCAACGCCTGCCGATGGGCTTGCTCAACAAGGCCTATGTGCGTTTCGCCGAGCCGTTCTGGGACGCCAGCGTCGAGTTTCTGGCTGCGTATGCCGACCCGCCGCCGCTTTTCTATGCATGGCTCAATCTGCAGCGCTACATCGATCAGCCTGCGCTGCTCGGATTCACTTCGGGCACCCGTGCGCGCGACATCGAGCGCATGAGCGACGATGTGGTGCGAACGGTCATTTTCTCGCGCCTGCGCGCATCGCGCCCGCAAGGACTGCCCGAGTTGCTCGAGTTGCGTGTCTCGCGTTGGGGCGCTGATCCTTGGGCGCAAGGCTCCTACTCCTACCTGGGCCTGGGTGCTACGGCAGATGACCGCGTAACCCTGGGCGAGCCGGTGGCCAACACCTTGTTTTTCGCCGGTGAAGCAACGCACCGCGATGATCCGGCCAGTGTGCATGGCGCATGGTGGTCGGGCCTGCGCGCGGCCAAGGAAGTGCTGGGTCTGGCGTAAACCAGTGCAGCTGCCTGGGGTGCGCGGCGATTTACGGCGGTCTCGCGACGCACAGCGGGCACTTCACGCTGCGCCACGCCACCCTGCATAAACCGGCACCGCCCCCACACCACCCGGTACATCATGGAGAATGGCTCCAGGAGACATTCTCCTGAGCATCCTCAAATCGGCCGGTTTTCGTCTTTCTCAACCGGACGGCGCTGCGGTGCCAAAAACAGCAATATCACGAGCGGCCACAGCGCGACGGACACGACGCTCGACGAGAAGTAGAGCCAGCCCGGAAACGCGTCACCAGCGGCCAGACGTATCAGCAGAATCACCGTTTGCGCGCCGAGCAGCAAGGGCAGCACATGGGCAATCTGCCCGGTCGCGCCAAACCAGCGCACGCGCCGGTGCAGGGTGATCGCAAAGTACGATAACGTGGCATACGCGAGCGCGTGTTCGCCGAGCAAACTGGCGTGATTGATGTCAACAATCAAACCGAGAATCCAGGCAATCGTGAGGCCGACACGGCGCGGCTGATGAATGCTCCAGAACACCAGTGTGAGCGCGACCCAGTCGGGCAGCGCCAGCAGCCACGGCGCGCGGCTCATCAGCGGCGGCAAGGGCAACAGGTTGAGCATCAACGCGGCCACCAGCGTAAAGGCGATGAACCACGGGTTCACCGGCAGAAGGATGTATTGCTGCGGAGCGCTGGGGGCAGGCATGGGGGATTCAGGACAAGGCGCAAGCGAACATTGACAGCCGTTTGCAGGCAGCGATCGCATTCAGGGCGGGGGACGACAATGGACTTGGAAACATCACCGCCGGCTCAGCGTGTCGTCGCATTGCTTGAGGCATCCTGTCCGGCCCCGCCCTGACGTTCAGGACGCGGCTTTTTGCGTTTGGTCTTGACCGCCTTCTCTTCGCCGTCCTCGGCAGGCTGCGGCGGCAGCTTGATTTCAGTGGTCAACACCAGCACCTGCGTGAAGCGGTCAATGCCGGCACTGGGCACGCAGACGATTTTGGCAAACGCATAGCCCGCCTCGCGCTCGATGCGCGCCACGGTCGCGACCGGCAGACCGGGCAAATACGTGCCATCGATGCCGGAGGTGACCAGCACATCACCTTCACGCACATCGGCGTTGGCGGCGAGAAAACGCAGTTCCATAACGCGTGCTTCCCGCGCGTCCGCAGTGATCGCCGCGCCGCCTGCGCCAGTGGTGACGCCAGCCGTAGCACCACCATAGGCGACCGCACGCAGGCCATTGCGCACCACCTGCACCGGGATCGCCTGATTCTTGTCGGTGAGCAGGGAGACTTCGGCCAGAAACGGATAGGCGCGCGTCACCTGGCCAATCACGCCGGTGGCATCCATCACCACCATGCCGCCCTTGACGCCCTGCGACAAGCCCTTGTCAATCACCACCTTACGCGTGAAGGGGTCCCGTGCGTCGTAGAGCAACTCGGCTGCCACCGCTTGCACCGGCAGGCGCTCGCGCATCACCAGGAGCCCGCGCAGATGGCTGTTTTCGGATTCGAGATGGGCGTTGCGCAACTGCCCCTTGGCCGCCTCGAGCTGCGCCAGTTTGAGACGCATGTTTTCGGCGATCAAGCCGCGCTGGTCCGCGGCAAAGCGGGTGGCGCTGGAGGCGGCATCACCCGGTGCGTGGGCGGCGCGCTGCAGCGGGTAGAGCACGGTAGCGAGCGCGAGACGACCTCGTTCGAGCAGTTTGAAGCGTGCGTCGAGCACCAGCAGCAACAACGACAACATCGCGAACGCAGCCAAGCGCGCGAGGGCCGAAGGCCCCTGGCGAAAAAACGGCGGCGGGTGGTATTCCATGAACGATCCGGCAGTTGCGTATCAGCGATCGCGCCGGTGGGCAGCACGCGAAGGCTCGATTATCGCTGCTCTGTGCAGCGGCCAGGATCAGTCGTCGGTGAAGATCGCGCCGAGCTTCTCCATGCGCTCCAACGCAATACCCGAGCCACGCACCACGCAGGTGAGCGGGTCCTCGGCGA
>JANNCZ010000324.1:0-15025 GCA_031387185.1 Burkholderiales bacterium | reverse complement strand
ACGGCGCAACACAAACTGATTTGAGCGATCCAACGGACGGCACCTTGAAAAGGAACTCGCCGGCCGTCTCGGCCGCCAATACGGTGCCGGGCTTGGCACACGAGACGGCACCAGCCTTGCCACCAACGATGCCAGACGTGCTGGGTCCTATTGTGCCGCCGCACGGCCGCTGGGAAGCAATTCGCGGTGATCTGGCCGGCGGCGTCACCTCGGGCATCGTCGCTCTGCCGCAGACCATCACTATTGGCGCGCTCGCCTTTGCACCACTCGGCCCCCAATATTTGACTTTCGGCATTCTTGCCGGCTTCTACTGCTCGATCGTCTCTGGTGGCCTCGTCGCCTTGTTCGGCGGCACGCGCTTTGGCGTAGGCGGCCCGCGCTCATCGTTTTCGGTGGTGATGGCCCTGATCATCGCCGCCCTGGCGGCGCGCGAAATCGACCCCCTCGCTGCGCAGGCGGTTTTGTCCGCCGAGGGTGCCGCACGCGTGCTGGTGCTGTGTTTTTTCGCAGTCAGCCTGGCCGGCCTGCTGCAGGTCATCTTTGGCGCGATCGGCGTCGGCGGCTATATCAAGTTCATTCCGCACCCGGTGGTGGCGGGATTCATGAACGGCCTCGCGTTCCTGATTCTGGCGTCGCAGCTGCCGACCCTGCTGGGTCTGAAGCGCCACATCGATTGGTGGGACCTGCCTCTCGCGCTCACGCTGCTCGAGCCGGAATCCACTGCCGTGGCCCTCGTGACGATGCTGGCAATGCTGTTTACCACGCGGCGTTGGCCGCGTCTGCCCGGTGCCATTGTGGCAGTGGTGGCCGGCACGCTGACCTACTACGCATTGCTGCTCTACTGGCCCTCAGACACTCTGGGGCTGCTTGATCTTGGGCCGGTGGTGGGGGCGATTCCGCCCAAATTTCCGGCGCCGGTCTACCTGGAGCAAATTGTGGCGGCGGCCTTTGAAGCGGATACCCGGCGCGCGCTGTGGTACGTGGCGCCGTCGATTGCCGTGCTGGCGATCCTCGGTGCGCTCGAATCCCTGATGTGCGCCGTAGCGGTCGGCCAGGTCAGCGGGCGCCGCCCGGAAGCGAATCGCGAACTGATGGCGCAGGGCGCTTCCAACATCGTCGGCGGCGCGTTTGGCGCGGTGTTTGGCGGCTCCACCGCATCGCGCACCCTGCTCAACTATTACGCCGGCGGGCGCGGCCGCCTGTCCGGCGTGGTGCACGCGGGTGTGATGCTGCTGGCGCTGATGACGGCCAGCTATTGGGTGGCGTATCTGCCGCATGTGGTGCTGTCGGCAGTGCTGACCTATATCGCGATCACCATGTTCGATGGCTGGACGCGCCAGATCGTCATGCGCCTGCGCCATCGCGGTGTGCATCGCGAGGTCTACACCAGTTTTGCCATCGTGGTGCTGGTGACGGTCGCGACGGTGGCGTTCAACCTGCTGGCCGGGGTGGTCGCGGGCGTGATCGCGACGGTAATCGTGTTCGTCAACAAGAGCAGCCAGTCGGTGGTGCACGCCGTGTATCGCGGCGACAAGCGCCATTCGCTCAAACTGCGCAGCCCCGAGAAGACCGCCTACTTGCGCGAGCACGGGGCTCGCATCATGGTCGTTGAACTCGAAGGCACGCTGTTTTTCGGCACGGCCGACCACTTGTCGCTGATGGTGGAACAGCTCGCGCCCGGCGCGGATTTCGTGATTTTCGATTTCCGCCGTGTCACCGAACTGGACGCCACCGGCGCGCACATCCTGGAACAGATCGGCGCGCGTTTGCACAAGCAGGGCAAGACTGCGGTGCTGGCGTACCTTACCGCCAAAGACGCCAACGGCCAATTCATCGCGGGCATGGGCGTAACCGCCGCGATTCCCCTGGCGCGCTGGTTCCCCGACGCCGACTACGCGCTTGAATGGTGTGAAGGACGCGTGCTGGCACGCGCGTTCCCCGAAGATGAAACACAGCACGAACTGCCGGTCGCGCAACTCGGGATTGCCAGGGATTGCACGCCAGACGAAGTGGCCGTGCTGGCACGGCATCTGGAACGGCGCGCATTTGACGCCGGCGAGTATTTGTTCCGGGAAGGCGACGCGGGTGACAGGCTGTATGTGGCGGCGCAAGGCGTTGTCAGCATCAAGCTGCCGCGGCGCAAGGGGCAGCGGGCCGCCGATTTTGGCGCGCCAGCCGGCAGCGAAACCTTGGGAACTGGCGCAAGCGTGACATCGCGCCGCCTCGTCACCCTCAGCCCTGGGGTCATGTTTGGCGAAATGGTGCTGGTCGAGAACCAGCCGCGCTCCGCCGACGCGGTGGTCGAGGAATACGCGGTGGTATACAGCCTGTCGCGGGCCGCGCTCGAATCGCTGAGGGTGAATCATCCGGCGCTCTCCAGCAAGCTGTTACTCAACATGAGCCGCCTGCTGGCTGACCGTCTGCGCACCACCACCGAGGAATTGCGCGCCGCAGCGAGTTAGGCCGTTAGGCCGCAGCATAAAATTGACTTTAGGTGAAGCCTGAAGAGCCGCTCCAGGAGCGGATCATAGGCCATCGATGCCCCGGAAGCCGCATGGATAGGGCATCTTGGGTCACAGGCTTGTGCCAATTTGATGAGAGCGCGCATTGCGTCGGGTAAAATGCCGACTCGCACCCGCACCTTTTTCAAGCCGCTGCGCTCCCTCTGGACTGACCCCATCGTGATTACTCTCGCACTCTCCAAGGGCCGTATCTTTGACGAAAGCCTGCCGCTGCTCGAAGCCGCCGGCATCCGCGTGTCCGGCAATCCGGAGACCTCGCGCGAACTCATCCTCGCCACCAATCGCGCCGATCTGCGCATCATCATCGTGCGCGCCTCCGACGTGCCGACCTATGTGCTCTATGGCGCGGCCGATCTGGGTGTGGCCGGCTCCGACGTGCTGCTCGAACACGACGCGCGTCATGGCAGTGAAGGCTTGTATCGCCCAATCGACCTCAACATTTCCCGTTGCCGCATGATGGTCGCAGTGCGCGCGGGCTTCGACTACGACAACGCCCTGCGCTCCGGCGCGCGCATTCGCGTCGCTACCAAATATGTCGATACCGCGCGCGAACATTTCGCCACCAAGGGCATGCACGTTGATCTCATCAAACTCTACGGCTCGATGGAACTGGCGCCGCTGGTGGGTTTGGCCGATGCGATTGTCGATGTGGTCTCCACCGGCGGTACGCTCAAGGCCAACGGTCTCGTCGCAGTCGAAGAAGTGGGACAGGTGTCGGCACGTCTCGTGGTCAATCAGGCGGCGCTCAAGGTCAAGCACGCCAAGGTGCAGCCGCTCCTCGATGCGTTTGAGTCTGCGGTGACTGCCTCGTTGAGCAAAGCGGCATGAACATCGCACGGCTGGATGCTGCGGCGTCCAATTTTTCGCAACGGCTCGATGCCTTGCTCGCTTACGCGGAAGACACCGGCGAAGCCGTCGAGCGCACAGCACAAAGCATTCTCGCGGACGTCAAAGCGCGCGGTGACGCGGCGCTGCTTGAGTACACGGCACGCTTCGATGGCGTGAAAGCCGCTTCCACCAACGATCTTCGCGTATCACCGCGTGACATCACTGCTGCGCTCCAGTCCATTCCCGCCGCGCAGCGCGACGCTCTCGAAGCCGCCGCCGCGCGCGTCAGGGCATATCACGAGAAGCAGAAGTCACCTTCGTGGTCTTACACCGAAGCCGACGGCACGCTGCTTGGCCAGCAAGTCACGCCGCTCGACCGCGCCGGCCTCTACGTGCCGGGCGGCAAGGCGGCCTATCCGAGCTCGGTGTTGATGAACGCGATTCCCGCCAAGGTGGCCGGTGTCGGTGAACTCGTAATGGTCACGCCGACTCCGGGCACGCCAAGCAATCCGCGCGGCGAAACCAACCCGCTGGTATTGGCCGCCGCCGCGATAGCCGGTGTCGATACGATCTACCGCATCGGCGGCGCGCAGGCGATTGGCGCACTCGCCTACGGCACGCAAACGATTGCGCAAGTAGACAAGATCACCGGCCCCGGCAACGCCTATGTCGCCGCCGCCAAGCGCCGCGTGTTCGGCACCGTCGGTATCGACATGATCGCCGGGCCGTCGGAAATTCTGGTCATCAGTGACGGCACGGCAGACCCGGATTGGGTCGCGATGGACCTGTTCAGCCAGGCCGAGCACGACGAAATTGCGCAGGCCATATTGCTCTGCCCCGACGCAGCGTATCTCGACAAGGTCGCTGCCAGCATCGACCGGCAAATCGCCGCGATGCCGCGCGCCGCCATCATCACCGCATCAATGACCGGGCGCGGTGCCCTCATCAAAACGCGTGACCTCGCCCACGCTTGCGAGATCGCCAACCGCATCGCACCCGAGCACCTCGAACTCTCGGTCGCTGACCCCGACGCGCTGCTGCCGCTGATCCGCCACGCCGGTGCCATCTTCATGGGCGTGTATGCGAGCGAAGCGCTGGGCGACTATTGCGCCGGCCCGAACCACGTGTTGCCGACCGCACGCACCGCGCGCTTCTCGTCACCGCTTGGTGTCTACGATTTTCAGAAGCGCTCGTCGATCATCAAAGTGTCGCGCGAAGGCGCACGTACGCTCGGCAAGATAGCTTCTACCCTTGCGCACGGCGAAGGACTCCCCGCGCATGCCAAATCGGCGGAATATCGTTTGTGATCGCCCCAAGAGCCACACCATGACCCGCGCCAAACAAATTATCCGCGACGACGTGCAAGCGATGAGCGCCTATCACGTCTCTGACGCATCCGGCCTCGTCAAGCTCGACGTGATGGAGAGCCCGTACCGCCTGCCCGATTGGCTCGCCAAGGAAGTCGGCGATGTAGTCGCCAACCTTGAACTCAATCGTTACCCGGTGCCCACCGCCCACAAGCTGCGCGCATTAATCCGCGACGTGATGCAGGTGCCGGCGGGGTGTGACGTCCTGCTTGGCACCGGCTCTGACGAATGCATCCAATACATCACCGCAGCGATTGCACGCGAGGGCGCGACGGTGATGGCGCCTGCGCCGTCGTTTGCCATGTTTGGGCTGTACGCGCAGCTCTACCGCCTGCCGTTTGTCGGTGTGCCGCTCAACGCCGACTTCACGCTCGATGCCGGCCGCTTTATCGCAGCGATGCAGCAGCACAAGCCGGCACTCGTATGGCTCGCGTTTCCGAACAACCCCACGGGCAACCCGTTCCCGGTCGCCGACATTGAACGCATCATCGCCGCCGCGCCGGGCCTGGTGGTGATCGACGAGGCGTATCAGCCCTTCGCCGGCACGACCTTCATGCCGCGCATCGCCGAGGTCGATAACCTCGTCGTGTTGCGCACGGTATCAAAAATTGGCATGGCCGGCGTGCGCCTGGGCTACGTGTCGGGCCGCCCTGAGTGGATCAACGAATTTGACAAGACGCGCTCGCCCTTCAATGTGAGCGTGCTCAGCGAAGCGGTGGCGATCAAGCTGCTGGAAAACAAACAGGTACTCGATGCGCAGGCCGCCATCGTGCGCGCCGAGCGCCAGAAGCTGGTTGAGGCGCTCAAGGGCCTGGGCGGCCTTACGCAATTTCCCAGTGCCGCCAACTTCGTGCTCGCGCGCGTTGAAGGCGACAGCCAGGGCAAAACCGGCGCTGGCAACCGCGTGTTCGAGCGCATGAAGCAGCAGGGCGTGCTGGTGAAGAATTTCTCCGGCGGGCATCCTCTGCTCGACAACTGCCTGCGGCTTACCGTTGGCACGCCCGCCGAGAACGCCGCCATGCTGGCGGCGCTCAAAACTGCGCTAAGCTAAAACCTCCATTGAGCGAATCACCCACCATGCGCACCGCCGAAGTCACCCGCAACACCAACGAGACACAGATCCGCGTCAAGCTCAATCTCGATGGCACGGGCGTGTCGTCGTTCAAAACAGGCGTGCCGTTTCTCGATCACATGATGGACCAGATCGCGCGGCATGGCTTGATCGATCTGGAAGTCGAGGCCAAGGGCGATTTGCACATTGATGCGCACCACACCGTTGAAGACATCGGCATCACCATCGGCCAGGCGCTGGTGAAGGCGATTGGCGACAAGAAGGGGATTCGCCGCTACGGGCACGCCTATGTGCCGCTCGATGAAGCCTTGTCGCGCGTGGTGCTCGATTTTTCCGGGCGGCCCGGGCTGGAGTTTCATGTCGAATTCACGCGCGGCATGATCGGGCAATACGACGTGGATCTCACGCACGAATTTTTTCAGGGCTTCGTCAACCACGCTCTCGTGACCCTGCACATCGATAATTTGCGCGGCAACAACGCGCACCACCAGTGCGAGACCGTGTTCAAGGCATTCGGGCGTGCGCTGCGCATGGCGGCCGAATTGGACTCGCGCGCCGCCGGCAGCATTCCCTCGACCAAGGGTTCACTGTAATCCTCACACTATGAAAGTCGCGGTGGTTGATTACGGCATGGGCAATTTGCGCTCGGCCGCCAAGGCGATGGAGAAGGTCGCGCCGCAGGCCGAGGTCGTCATCTCGGCCGACCCCGATTTCATCCGCAAGGCAGACCGTGTGATCTTCCCCGGTCAGGGTGCGATGCCCGATTGCATGCGCGAGATGGAGTCTTCCGGTCTCAAGGCCGCCGTGCTGGAAGCCGCATCCACCAAGCCTTTCCTCGGTATTTGTGTCGGCATGCAGATGTTGTTTGAGAGCAGCGAAGAGGGCAACACGCCCGGTCTCGGCTTGTTCAAGGGCAGGGTCATGCGCTTTGCCGCCGGGCAGGTTGGCGCCGATGGCCTCGCGCTCAAGGTGCCGCACATGGGCTGGAACGAGGTGCATCAGGTGCAGCCCCATGCGCTGTGGAATGATGTTCCCGCAGCATCGCGTTACTACTTCGTCCACAGCTTCTACCCGGCGCCGGCCGAGCCGCAAGTGACCGCTGGCGCGTCGGACTATGGGGTACACTTTACCTGTGCCATCGCCCGCGATAATATTTTTGGCGTCCAGTTTCATCCCGAGAAAAGTCATCAGGCCGGCCTCGCATTGTTTGCCAACTTTGCATCATGGAATCCCTGACGTGGAACCCGTGAACGTCCGCTGAATTTGCCAGCGCGCCTCCTGCCTCGCGCCCATTCTTCCCGCGCCTCTCTCGCCCCTCTTTCTCCACCACAGCAGCACGACGCCATGCTGATCATCCCCGCGATTGATATCAAGGACGGCCATTGTGTCCGTCTCAAACAAGGCGACATGTCGGACGCCACGGTCTTTTCCGAAGACCCGGCGGCGATGGCGCTGCACTGGAAGGCGCAGGGCTGCAAGCGCCTGCATCTGGTCGATCTCAACGGCGCGGTGGCCGGCAAACCGAAGAACGAAAGCGTGATCAAAAAAATTCTGGCCGCGGTGGGGGACGATGTGCCGGTGCAATTGGGTGGCGGCATTCGCGATCTCGATACGGTCGAGCGCTGCCTTGATGACGGCATCAGTTACGTCATCATCGGCACGGCGGCGGTGAAGAACCCGGGCTTTGTGCACGACGCCTGCGGTGCCTTTCCCGGCCACATCATGGTCGGCCTCGATGCGCGCGACGGAAAAGTCGCGACTGACGGCTGGAGCAAGCTCACCGGCCACGACGTGATCGATCTCGCGATGAAATACGAAGATATGGGTGCCGAAGCGATCATCTACACCGACATCGGGCGCGACGGCATGTTGGGCGGCGTCAATCTTGAAGCGACGCTCAAGCTCGCGCAGGCGATCCGGATTCCGGTGATCGCCTCCGGCGGCCTGACCTCGCTCAAGGACATCAAGGCGCTCAAGGCAATGGAAGCCGACGGTGTCATCGGCGCGATTGCGGGGCGCGCGATTTACGAAGGCCAGCTCGACTTCAAGAAGGCTGTGGCCGAAGCGCTGAAGTAAAACTTCTCCAGGCGACCGGCCTGAGAGCCGCTTGCACCAACGCTTTATCAAGGACGCATTGCTGCAGCCCTTGCCCACCAAGGCTTACAGGCCGGTATGCCCTTCCAAAATCCATGAGCCTCGCCAAACGCATCATCCCCTGTCTGGACGTCACCAACGGCCGTGTGGTCAAGGGCGTCAACTTTGTCGGCCTGCGCGATGCCGGCGACCCGGTCGAGATCGCCAAAAAATATGATGACCAGGGCGCGGACGAGTTGACGTTTCTCGACATCACGGCGTCGAGTGACGCGCGCGACATCATCCTGCACATCATCGAGCGCGTCGCCGATCAGGTGTTCATTCCGCTCACCGTCGGCGGCGGTGTGCGCAAGCTTGAAGACGTGCGGCGCTTGCTCAATGCGGGGGCGGACAAGATCAGTATCAACACCTCCGCCGTGCAAAACCCGCAACTGGTCGCCGACGCTTCGGCACGCCACGGCGCGCAGTGCATCGTCGTCGCCATCGACGCCAAACAAACATCGCCCGGCAAATGGGAAGTGTTCACCCACGGCGGGCGCAACAACACCGGCATGGACGCCATCGACTGGGCGCGCAAGGTCGCGTTGCTCGGCGCAGGTGAAATTTTGTTGACCAGCATGGATCGCGACGGCACCAAAAATGGCTTCGACCTTGGCCTTACCCGCGCGGTGGCCGATGCGGTGCCGATCCCGGTGATCGCCTCCGGCGGTGTCGGCACTCTCGATCATCTTGCCGACGGTGTCACCCAAGGCCACGCCGACGCTGTGCTCGCCGCGAGTATTTTTCACTATGGCGAATACACCGTGCGCCAGGCCAAGGAATGCATGGCGGCGCGCGGGATTGAGGTGCGGTTATGAGTGACAGTGCCATTTTGGCGTGGTATCTGATATCCGGCACCGAGATGCGCAAGAGCGCCGGACTTGAAACACGGCTGACCCGGAATAAAGTAGCATGATGATCAAGTCTGATAGACCGGAGAAATGAAATGACTGCCACCACCTTGCCGTCTGTTGCTGTCACCCTTGGTCACGAGATTGGCGAGCGTATCAAGCGCCTCGCGGATGCGCGCCATCGCAACATGGAAGGCCTGGTGCAGGAGGCTGTGGGTCAATACGTCGAGCGCGAAGAGCGCCGCGATTCCTTCAATCTGGATGGTGCGCGCGCATGGGAGGACTATCAATCCAGCCGCATGCATTTGACCCACGAAGAAGCTGACGGATGGCTTGCCAGGCTGGAGGCCGGTGAAGATGTACCACCCCCACCATGTCACGCCTGATTTGGTCGCGGCGGGCACTGATTGACCTGCATCGTTTGCACCAATTTCTGGTCAGGAAAAATCCCGATGCGGCCAGGCGCGCAGTTGCGGCGATCCGGCGCGACATGAAACACGTTGTCAACCACCCCGAGATTGGCAGACCCGCGCGCGAGATGCCGGTCGAATATCGTGAGTGGCTGATCGATTTCGGTGACAGCGGATATGTCGTGCTGTACCGGTACGATGGCAGCGCGGCGGTGGTCGTCGCGGTGCGCCATCAAAAGGAAGCCGGATACTGATGAGCGATGCAAGCGTCTGGCTGGACAAAGTCAAATGGAACGAGCGTGGTCTCGTGCCGGTGATCGCCCAGGAAGTCTTCACCAACCGCGTGTTGATGTTCGCGTGGATGAATCGCGATGCGTTGAATCTGACGATCGAGACCGGCCAGGCCGTGTACTGGTCACGCTCGCGCAACAAACTGTGGCGCAAGGGCGAGGAGTCGGGCCACACGCAGAAGGTGCTTGAAGTGCGCCTCGATTGTGATGAGGACGTGGTGCTGATCCGCGTCGAGCAAATTGGTGGCATCGCCTGTCACACCGGGCGGCACAATTGTTTTTTCCAACAATACGAAAATGGTGCTTGGGTGATCACTGATCCGGTGATCAAGGCGCCGGACGAGATTTATAAATGACCCGCTTGCAGACTTCGTGGCACACCTCCCGGCAGATGTCGCGCAAAGCGTTTTCACTTCAAGCAGGTGATGCATGAGCGATGTATTGACGCGGCTGGCGCAACTGGTCGAGTCGCGCCGCGGTGCCGACCCGGACAAGTCCTACGTCGCGCGCCTGCTGGCGAAGGGGAATGACGCGATCCTGAAAAAGATCGGCGAAGAGGCCACCGAAACGGTGATGGCCGCGAAGGATGGCGACCGCGCCAAGATCGTTGGTGAAATGGCCGACCTGTGGTTTCACTGCCTGCTCGCGCTCAACGCCTACGGCCTCAAGCCGCAAGACGTGCTCGACGAGCTGGCGCGCCGTGAGGGTCTCTCGGGGCTGGATGAAAAAGCCGCGCGCAAGGATGGTGAGCGCAGCGATGCCGAGGGCTTGAACGCTAAATTTTGACAGGACTGAAGCATGGCCCACAACCCCAACTGCCTGTTCTGCAAAATAGCCACGGGAAAAATCCCCTCGAAGAAAGTCTACGAAGACGATGACGTGTTCGCCTTTCATGACATCAACCCGTGGGCACCGGTGCATTTTTTGCTGATCCCGAAGGATCACATTGAGTCACTGGTGTTTGTGGACGGACAGCATGCGCCATTGCTTGGTAAAATGCTGGCGTTGGCTCCCCAATTGGCGGCGCAGGAAGGCCTGAAATTGGAGAGCGAGGGCGGCTTCCGCGTCCTCATCAACAACGGCAAGGAAGGCGGGCAAGAGGTCTTTCACCTTCACATGCATGTGATGGGCGGGCCCCGGCCCTGGAAACGTGGCTAAGAAATAAATCTAACCGACGCTCACGTAACGCTGTTTCCCAACGTAACGTAATTCCATTCGTCGACACCACGTTTTAGGAGCGCATCATGGGTTCATTTTCGATTTGGCATTGGCTGATCGTGCTGGTCATCGTCATGCTGGTATTCGGTACCAAAAAACTGCGCAACATGGGCAGTGATCTGGGCGGCGCAGTCAAGGGTTTCAAGGACGGCATGAAAGAGGGTGCCGCCGCTGCGGGCGACAAGAAAGCCGAAGAGGGTGAGCCGGCCAAAGTCGGCCAGACCATCGACGTCAAGGCTGAAGAAAAGAGCAAGGTCTGACGCGCCCCGGCTGCGCTGTTTGCGCTGCGCGCAGCGTGACCGTCGCGCATCAAATCCACCGCTTCGCCCAGAGCACATTCCCCCATGTTTGACGTCGGCTTCTCCGAAATGCTGGTCATCGGCATCGTGGCCCTGCTCGTCATCGGCCCCGAGAAATTGCCGAGCGTGGCGCGCACGGTTGGCGCGCTGCTTGGGCGCATGCAGCGCTATGTCAACGACGTCAAGGCCGACATCAACCGCGAGATTGAACTCGATGAGTTGAAGAAGCTGCAGACCACAGTGCAGGATGCCGCTCGCTCCATCGAGACGTCGGTGAATGACACCATGTCGACGTTTCAGACCCAGGCCGATGAATTGAACAAAATTGCCTCGGGGGATATCGCGGGTCTTACCGAAACGAAACCGGCTGAGACCAATTCCGCAGAATCTGGCACCAGTGGTAGCAGTAGCAGCAGTGTCACTACGGGCACCGGCACTACAGGCACCGGCACTGCGGACACAGCGTTGATTGCAGATGCCACTGCGATTGCGGGTGACGGTGCGGCGGCAGCAGCCGTGCCGCAGACTGATTCGCATGCCGAAGCGATGGCGATGCTTGCTGCTGCGGAGGCTGCCCCGGGCCCCGCGGCCATGGCTGAACATGCCGCAGAGGGCGCTGCGCAAAGCGGCTCCCAGAGCGGATCTCAAGGGACACTGGCGCTGGAAGCTGCTTCCACCAACGCTCCTGGCCAAATCACCGGTGCCAAATCAGCGACGGTGCCGGCATGACCGATGCGGTGCAGGACACCTTCGTTTCGCATCTGGTTGAACTGCGCGACCGCCTGATCAAGGCGCTGATCGCGTTTGCCGTGGTGTTCGGCATTCTGATGATTTGGCCTGGCGCAGGCGCGATTTATGACTTCCTCGCCGCGCCGCTGACGCGCGCGCTGCCGGCTGGCACCAAGATGATCGCCACCGGCGTGATCACGCCGTTCATGGTGCCGCTCAAGGTCGGCGCGATGGTGGCCTTCGTGATCGCGCTGCCGGTGATCCTCTATCAGGCATGGGCGTTCGTTGCGCCGGGGTTGTACCAGCACGAGAAAAAATTTGCTTTGCCTTTGGTAGTCGCCAGCACCATCCTGTTCATCATCGGCATGGCGTTCTGCTACTACTTCGTATTCGGCAAAGTGTTTGCATTCATCAGCGACTTTGCCCCCAAGAGCATCACGCCGGCACCAGACATCGAGGCCTACCTCAATTTTGTGCTGACCATGTTCGTGGCGTTCGGCGTTACGTTTGAGGTGCCGATTGTGGTGATCGTGCTGGTCGCGTTCAACATCGTCAGCCTCGAAAAACTCAAGGAATGGCGCAGCTACGTGATCGTCGGCGCCTTCGTGATCGCCGCCGTGGTCACGCCACCCGACGTGCTGTCGCAATTGCTGCTGGCGATTCCGATGTGCATCCTTTACGAAGTGGGCCTCTTGTGCGCGCGCTTTGTTGCCAAACCGCAGACGCGTGCCCAGGCGGATGCGGCTGAAGCGGATGCTGCGTCAGAGGCCGGGAAGCCAGGCACCTGAGCCGGAACCTGAGGCTTGCAGGCGCGTTGCACTGCCGAGCAGCGCGCTAGCCGCGATCTTCCCCGCGATCTTCCTCTTGCGCCGCGCGCCGCAGTGGTTTGGGCCGTTTGCCGATCACCACGGCGAGATCCACATTTTTACCGGAGCGCAATAGTTTGAGACCGGCTTTGTCGCCGGGCTTTAGTTGTGCAATCAAATTGAGCATGCCGGCCGAGTCGGCCACGGCCTTGCCTTCGATCTGCATCAGTACATCACCGGGGCGAATGCCGGCTTTGTCGGCCGGCCCGCCGCGCATCACACCGGCAATGATCGCGCCCTGGCCGCGCGGCAATTTGAATGATTCGGCCAGCTCCGGCGTGATCTCCTGAATCTCGACACCGATCCAGCCGCGCGTCACACTGCCGGTGGCAATGATCTGCTCCATGATGCTTTTGGCCATGTTGGCGGGGATCGCGAAACCGATGCCGAGCGAGCCGCCCGAGCGCGAATAGATCGCGGTGTTGATCCCGAGCAAATTGCCCTGCGCGTCGACCAGCGCACCGCCCGAATTGCCGGGGTTGATCGCAGCGTCGGTCTGGATGAAATTCTCGAAGGTATTGATGCCCAGTTGCGAGCGCCCGAGCGCGGACACGATGCCCATCGTCACCGTCTGCCCGACGCCGAACGGGTTGCCGATTGCCAGCACCACGTCGCCCACGCGCGATGTTTCAGGGCGCCCGAACACGATGCTCGGCAGGTTGGGCAACTCGATCTTGATGACCGCGAGGTCGGTGTCGGGGTCGCCGCCAACAATCTTCGCCGCCGCACGGCGGCCATCGGAGAGCAGTACTTCGATTTCGTCGGCTGAGTCGATCACGTGATAGTTGGTCAGCACATAGCCTTCAGGCCCGACGATCACGCCGCTGCCCAGGCTCGACGAGCGGCGCGTACTGTCACGGCTGCCGCCCTTGTTGCCCCCTTGGCTACCCCCTTTGTTGCGATCCTGGCTGCCTTGTTCGCTATCGAGCTCGCGTCCGAAAAAATGGCGAAACAAGGGGTCATCGAGGAACGGATGGCGCGCGATCTTGACTTCTTTCGCGGTGAAAATGTTCACCACCGCAGGCATGGCCTTTTTTGCAGCGTCGGCGAAGCCGGGCTTTGATGCGTCAACACCCGCCGGAGACGGCGCAGCCGATTGTGTGATCGTCACCGCACCGGGGTTGACGCCGGCTGCCGCACCTTTTGATGAGGGCGGCAGAGGAGTACTCTTCGCCGCACTCCCCGTCGAGCGCTGCGCCACCCAATCGGGCTTCAGAGTCGTGACGACAAACCACACGGCGATACACACCGTGACGGCTTGAGCGAAAATGAGCCAGAAGTGACGCAGCATGAATGAAGCCGGAACGGGAGAGTCGAACGTGAATATCGCAAATAGTTGTTACCGGCCCATGCCCGCACGCACCAGAGCGCAATGAAAACAACCGATCGGGAACACCTGCGCAGCGCACTCGACACCCTGCTTGACGCCGCGCGCTTTCGTGATTATTGCCCAAACGGCTTGCAGGTGGAAGGCAAGGCATCCATCACACGCGTGGTCAGTGGCGTGACCGCGAGTCTGGCGCTGATCGAAGCGGCCGTCGACGCCAAAGCAGATGCGCTGCTGGTGCACCACGGCCTGTTCTGGAAGGGCGATGACATGCGCATCACGGGGCCAAAGAAAAAGCGCATCGAACTGCTGCTGCAACACCAGATCAATCTTTTCGCCTATCACTTGCCACTCGATGCGCACGCCACGCTCGGCAACAACGCACAACTGGCCAAGCAACTTGGCTTCGCCATCACCGGGCGTTTTGCCGAGCAGGACATTGGCTTTCTCGGCACGCTCAAAAAGGCGCAGCCTGCAGAAGCGCTCCAATCAAGCATCTCCAAGGCATTGGGCCGAAAAGCCTTGGTGGTAGGGCCTCTTGGGCTCGTGGTGAAAAAAATCGCCTGGTGTACTGGCGGCGCGCAAGGCTATTTCGAAGCTGCCATTGCGGCGGGCTGTGACGCATTTCTCTCTGGCGAAATCTCCGAGCAGACTACGCACCTCGCGCGTGAAGCCGGTGTGCCCTACATCGCCGCCGGGCATCATGCGACGGAGCGGTACGGCGTGCAGGCGGTGGGGGCGTGGGCGCACACAAAGTTTGGTGTTACGCATCAGTTCATTGATGTCGACAATCCCGCTTGAGCAGAACCCCGGCGTCCTGCCTGCGGATTGACGTAGCGTTCGTGAAGCGAACTGCGCGAAATGAAGTTCGAAAAAAAGCCGCGCGTTGCGCGGCTTTTTGTTGCGAGTGCCAGCACCGTCCGGTACCGGCACGATCCGCCGTTGGTTTACTTTTTCAACGAATCCCGAATTTCGCGCAGCAGAACGACATCTTCCGGCGTCGCCGGTGCTGGCGCAGCCGGTGCTTCGGCCTTCATGCGGTTGATCTGCTTGACCATCATGAAAATAATGAACGCCAGAATGATGAAGTTGAGCGCAATGGTGATGAAGTTG